>CVSM01000108.1 GCA_001180065.1 Candidatus Pelagibacter communis | reverse complement strand
AAAATATAAGAAAAAAAACACTTTTTGTTATTGAGGCCTCCTCTTACCAATTAGAATATAGTAAAATCTTTAAATCAAATTTTGCTGCAATATTAAATATATCACCTGATCATATTGAAAGACATAAAACTTTAAAGAAATACACTAAAGCAAAATTTAAACTACTTAAAAGCCAAATAAAAGGGGATTTAGCATTTGTTAAAAAGAGTGATAAATTTATTAATAAAGAACTTAAATTATGCAATTTCAAAAGTGAAATAATTAAAGTTGATACAAAAAGTAATGGAAAATTTTTTGAAAAAATAGAAAATAGATATTTTCTTAACGAAACAAATAAAGAAAATTTATCATTTATTTATCAAATATCAAAAAAACTTAATATTAATAAAAAACTATTATTAGATGTAATTGAAAAATTCAAAGGATTAAAATATCGTCAACAAATTATCTATAATAAAAATAAATTAACAATTATTAACGACTCAAAATCTACAAGTTTTTCATCAACAATCGGTGTTTTAAAAGCGAACGAAAATATTTATTGGTTATTAGGAGGCATTCCAAAAAAAGGTGATAAATTTACTTTACCAAAAAAATATTTTAGTAAAATTAGAGCATTTGTATATGGAAAAAATTATTTATTTTTTAACAAAAAACTAAAAAATAAAATAAAATTTGAAAACTTTAAAAACCTTGAAATTGCTTTAAAAAAAATATTTTTGCTTATAGATAAAGAAAAATCAATTAATAAAACAATATTGTTTAGTCCTTGCGCGGCATCTTTCGATAGCTTTAAAAATTTCGAAGATAGGGGTCTGTATTTTAATAAATTAGTAGAAGACTATTATGATGCAAGGTAAGAATTTTTTTCATAAATTTTACTATGAATGGTGGAAAAATATTGATAGATTTATTTTTTCTTTAATTCTTTTATTATTTATAACTGGTTTATTTTTTTCGTTAGTTTCAACATCTTTAATAGCTTCAGATAGATTAAATACTAATGATTATTTGTTTTTTTTTAAACATCTATTATTTGTATTACTGGGAATGATTATAATTTTTTCCCTTTCTTCACTCGATGAAAAAAAACTTTTTAGAATTTCTCCTATTATTTTTTTATTTTCAATCCTCTTTATGGTCTTAGTGCCTTTCATAGGAATTGAAGTTAAAGGATCTAAAAGATGGATTGATTTATTCTTTTTACCTAGATTTCAACCAATTGAGCTTGTTAAACCTTTTTTGATAATTGTAATCAGTTTAATTTTAAGTAGTCGAAAATATAATAATATTTTAATTAAGTATTTTTTTTCTTTTTTAACAACATTAATAGTTGCTTTTTTATTAACAATTCAGCCAGATATTGGACAAACTATTTTAATTTTTCTTAGTTGGGCAATTTTAATTTTTACTTCTGGCATAAGTATTATATTTTTAGGAGTTTTTTTAATTTCTCTAATTCTCATATTTTCATATTTAGTTTTTTTTATTCCAAAATTTGAATACATTGAAAACAGAATACTCTCTTTTTTTGATAATGAGGGTGGTACTCATAATTTTCAATCAGATAAAGCAATAGAGTCAATTGTAAGTGGGGGTTTTTTTGGCAAAGGAATTGGTGAAGGGACTTTAAAAAATAGAGTTCCAGAAGCTCACACAGATTATATCATTTCAGTAATTTCTGAGGAGTTTGGTGTAATTGCCATAATTTTAATTCTTTTATTGTTTTTAATATTTATCTATTCAATTTTTAAAAAGGTTTATTTAGAAAATGAAGAAAAGGTAAAATTGATTTTAGTCGGATGTACAAGTCTTATTTTGATTCAAGCAATGATACATATTGGAGTAAATATCAGATTATTTCCAACAACAGGAATGACTCTTCCATTTATAAGTTATGGCGGATCCTCAATAATAAGTATTTCAATTTTATCAGGTATAATTCTAAATTTAACAAAAAGAAAAATCTATTAAAATGAAGAAAAAAATTTTAATTTCCACTGGTGGCTCAGGAGGTCATGTAATTCCAGCAATAATTTTATATGAGCATTTATCAAAAAAATGTGATGTAATAATCTCAACTGATATCAGAGGTTTAAAATTTTTAGACAAAAATAATTACCAAATTGAAATTGTTAATACTCCCAAACTGAATAATTTTTTGTTTTTACCGCTAAATTTACTATCGATCATGTTTATGACTTTAAAATCTTTTTTTTTATTAAAGAAAAAAAAAATTGAAAAAATATTTTCTATTGGTGGATATATGTCAATACCTCTAATTCTAGCCGCAAAGTTTTTAAAACTTAATATTTATTTAATAGAACCTAATCAAGTTTTGGGTCGTGCAAACAAATTTTTTTTAAATTCTTGTAAAAAAATTTTTTGTTATTCAGAAAAAATTAAAAATTTTCCCACGTTATATAAAGATAAAATGATTATTATAAACCCTTTGGTAAGAGAAAAGATATACAATTTTGATATCTCCAAACAAACAAATGAAAAATTTACTTTATTAATCGTTGGTGGAAGTCAAGGAGCAAATATTTTTGATAAAAATTTAAAAAATTCTATAGCTAATATTTCAAAAAGAAAATCAATAAAAATAATACATCAAACTAGTGAAAAGAATATTGTTAATTTAAGCAAATTTTATAACGACAATAATATTGAAAACAAAATTTTTAGTTTTGATGAAAATTTTATTAACACTATTCAACAAGCCGACCTTTGTATCACAAGGGCTGGAGCTTCAACTTTAGCTGAGCTTTCCGTATTAAATATTCCTTTTATTGCTGTTCCTCTTCCAACCTCAAAAGATAATCACCAGTTAGAAAATGCACTTTTTTATAAAAACAAAGATTGTTGCTGGCTTATTGAACAAAATCATTTTGAGAGTGATATTGAGCATGTTTTGGATGAAATTTTTGAATTAAAAATGAGTCTTTTAAAAAAAAAGGAAAATTTGAAAAAATTGAATTATCAAAATTCATGGATAAATGTTAATCAAAAAATAATAAAAACTATAAATGAAAATTGAATTAGCAAAAAATGAAATAATCCACTTTGTTGGTATTGGAGGGATAGGTATGAGTGGACTTTCTTTAATAATGAAAGGTAAAGGATTTAAAGTTCAAGGAAGTGATTTATATTTGAATAAAAACATCGAAAGATTAAAGAGAGAGAAAATTAAAGTTTTTTTAGGACAAAAAAAACAAAATCTTAAAAAGGCTACAATACTAGTGATTTCTTCTGCTATTAAAAATAATAACCCAGAAATTATTGAGGCTAAAAGAAAAAATTTACCAATTATTACTAGAGGAGAAATGTTGGCTCATATTGTTTCCCTAATGAAAAACATTGTTGTTGTCGGATCACATGGTAAAACTACTACAACATCTTTAATAGCCTCAATTTTTCAGAAAACTAAATTAGATCCCACAGTAATTAATGGTGGGGTGATTAACTCTATTAAAAGTACTGCTAAACTTGGAAAAAGTGATTGGTCTATTTTGGAGGCAGATGAGTCAGATGGAAGCTTTGTTCATATACCACCAACGTATTCAATTATTACAAATATAGATAGAGAACATATGGATTTTTATAAATCAATTGAGGAACTAAAATCTTATTTTGTTCAATTTATAGAAAAAGTTCCCTCATTTGGAAAATCATTTATTTGTTTAGATGATGAAATTAATCACGATTTAGTAAAAAAATTAAAAAATAAAAATTTTTATACTTACGGCACAAATCTAAAATCAAATTTTTTAATCAAAAATATTAAACAAAGTAAAAGCTTATCCGAATTCGATTTACAAGTAAAAGTTCCAAATAAAAAAAAGATCGTGATTAAAAAAATTAGAATCCCATTATTTGGAACTCATAATATAAGAAATGCTGTAGCTGCAGCAGCGGTAGCAATTACTATTGGAATTTCTGTTTATGATATAAAGAGGGGCTTATTGAATTTTAAAGGTGTTCAAAGAAGATTTAATAAAATATTTTCTTATAACAATATAGATTTTTATGATGATTATGCTCATCATCCAACAGAAATTAAAGTTGTTTTAGATGGTGTAAAAAAAGTTTTCGTTGGATATGAGAAAGTTTGTATTTTTCAACCTCACCGGATTACCAGATTAAAAGATTTAAGAAGACAATTCTCATTTGCTTTTAAAGACTCAGATATAGTTATTTTATGCCCTATATATACAGCTGGAGAAAAAATTAAATTAGGATTTGATTATTTAAATTTTGCAAAAGAAATTATTAAAAATTCTAAAGTGAAATTATTTGTAATTAATAATAATAATGAATTAGCAAGATTTTTAAAAAAAAACATGTATGGAAAAAAAATTGTAATTGGAATGGGGGCTGGCTCAATATCAAATTGGATAAGAAAACTTCCTGAATTAATGTAATGAAAACTGAAGAACTTAAAAATTTATTTAAAGAATTTGGTAAGCAAATAAAGTTTGAACATGATTTAAAAAAAAAAAATTGGTTTAATATTGGGGGTAAGTCCAAAGTTTTTTATAAAGCAAATGATTTAAAGGAATTAGTTAAATTCTTAAAAATATTAGATAACAAAAAAAAAATATTTATCCTTGGGGCGGGATCGAATATTCTAGTAACTGATAATTTATATGACGGGGTAGTTATAAAATTGGGAAAAAGTTTTAATAACATTTCTTTACTCGGTGATGATAAGATTATTGCAGGTAGTGGAGTTCTAGATAAAACTTTATCAGATTTTGCTAGGGATAATAATATTTCTGGATTTGAATTTTTATCTTGTATACCAGGAACAATTGGAGGGGGAATAAAAATGAATGCAGGATGTTTTGGTAAAGAATTTAAAGATATTTTATTATCCGTTCAAGCTATTGATAAATCTGGGAATATTAAAACAATTCCATCAAAAGACATATACTTTGAATATAGAGACAACGATTTGCCTGATGATTTAATTTTCTTAAGTGCATCATTTAAAGGAAACAAAGACAAATATGATAATATCAACAGTGAAATAATCAAACTAAAAACTGAAAAAGAAAAAAACCAACCAACTAAAATAAAAACAAGTGGAAGCACATTTAAAAATCCAATATCTCAAACAGAAAAAAAGGTTTGGCAACTCATCAAAGAATCTGTTCCATTAGATATAAGTTTTGGAGATGCTTATATTTCAGAAAAACATTGTAATTTTTTTATTAATAAAGGAAATGCAAAATTTGAGGATATGAAAAACTTAATAGATTTCGTTGAAAAAAAGTTTGGGAAAAGACTGGAGTTAGTTTAGAAAAAGAAATTAAAATCTTAGAATAATTTGAAAAAAAAAATATTAATAATTTCAGGCGGCATATCTAAAGAGAGAAAAATTAGTTTAGATACAGGAAAACAAGTTAAAAAAGAGCTTATCAAAAATAACTACATTGTAAAAATTGTTGAGCCAGACTTTAAATTGACCAATAAGATAAAATTATTCAAACCAAATATTATTTTTAATGCTTTGCATGGTCAGTTTGGTGAAGATGGTTACATTCAAACGATTTTAGAGAGTATTGGTATTCCCTACACTCATTCAGGAATAATTTCTTCAGCTATAGCAATGGACAAAGAAATTTCAAAAAAACTTTTTATAAAAAATAATATAATTACACCTAAATTTTTTACTTACATGTTCGATAAATCAAATAAGGATTTAGTAAAATTAATTGATAAAAAACTTAAATTCCCTGTAGTGATTAAACCTATAAATGAAGGTTCAAGTGTTAATGTTTTTATTTGTTCAAGAAAAAATATCACTAAAAATTTAAAATTTTTAGAAAATTATAAAAAGATAATCATTGAAGAATTTATACCTGGTAGAGAAATACAAGCTGCAATCATAAATGACAAAAAGCTTGGAGCAATCGAATTAAAACCTAGGAGAAAATTTTATGATTATGTTGCAAAATATAGTTCAAAAGCAAAAACAAAACATATAATCCCAGTTGATTTAAAAAAAAATGAATATAATAAATTAATGGATCTAGCTATCAAAGCTCATAAACTTATAGGCTGTAGAGGTGTTACAAGATCAGATTTTAAATATTATAAAGGAAAATTTTTCCTACTTGAAATTAATACACAGCCAGGAATGACGAGCTTATCACTGGTACCAGAAATCGCAGCTTACCAAGGTATTAATTTTATGAAATTACTGGAGTTAATTTTAAATGATGCTTCAACAAAAAAATAGAAAAGTTTTAGTTTATTTTTTTTTATTTTTCTTGTTAGGAACAATTTCTAACAAAAATTTAAATACATTTGAAATTCCCAAAATAAATGAAATAAAAATAATAGGTTTAAGTGATAAAGACAATTCAGAATTATTAAATAATTTTGATTTTTTACTAATAGAAAATCTTTTAACTTTAGATAAAAAAAGAATAGAGAAAATAATTAACTCAAATAATCTTGTTGAAAAATACGAAATTTTCAAAAGATATCCTTCATCACTTGAAATTAAAATCTATCCAACAAAATTTTTAGCTTATATTAAAAAAGATGGTGCAAATTTTTTATTAGGTTCAAATGATAAATTCATTTTTACAAAAAATGAGGTTAAAAAGATTCCTTTAGTACACGGAAATTTTAAAAATGAGGATTTCAAAAATTTTAAAAATCTTATCGATGAGACAAATTTCAAATTTAAAGAAATAAAAAACTTGTATTTTTTTCCATCTGGTAGATGGGACATGGAAACTTATTCTGGCACTTTAATAAGATTACCAAAAAATAAATTAAAAGAAAAGATTGAATTATCTAATATTATATTAAAAGATAATAAATTTGAAAATATTAACTTAATAGATTTGCGTCAAGAAAATCAGATTATAATAAATGAGTAGCGATATTCAATTTGAGACTTTTTTATTAGTTAGTTATAAAAAATTTTCTATTTTAGTAATTAAAACATCTGATTTACAAAAAATATATCAGGAAGAAATTCAGTTTTCAAATGATTCAAACCAAATTAATTTAGACGAATTAAATTTTTTTTTAGATAACAATATCCTTAAAATAGAAAAAATTTTAAAAAATTTTATTAAAAATATCTATTTAATAATTGACTTTAATAATTTTTTTCCTGTCAAAATTTCATTAAAAAAAAATAATTTTGGAAACAAATTATCTTTAAATAGTTTATCTAATACATTAAATGAAGCAAAAGATTTATGCAGTAAAACTTTAGGCGAAAAAAAGATAGTTCATTTTATTATTGAAAATTATGTAATTGATGAAAAACATTTTTCATATTTACCAAAAAATATTAATTGTAAAAATTTTTCATTAGATTTAAAATTTATTTGTCTTTCTAGTGACTTATCAAAGTCTTTTGAACAAACCTTAAAAAGATATCAGATTTCAATTAAGCAGGTAGTTTCTTTTGACTACATTAAAGAATTTATTGATAAAGATGACATCGATATACACAATTTATCAAAGATCATAGTCAAAGGATCATTTGAAAATGAGGTTTTAATAGTTAACAAAAGGATTAAAAAACAAGGTTTTTTTGAGAAATTCTTTAATTTTTTTAGTTAACTGTAGTTTCTAGTAACATTTGTTGTTTTTCTTTAGTTTCAAAACAATATTAAAACTTTCATATGTCAAATTTAAATCAGAAAACAGTTAAAAATCTCATTGAGTTTACTGGAATTGGTTTGCATAGTGGAAAAACAGTTAAATTAAACATTAAGCCAGCAGAACCAAACACAGGGATTATATTTAAAAGAACTGATCTAAATTTAAATAATACAATTTTTCCAAATTTTAAGAATGTAAGTAACACCTCATTAAACACTACTATTTCAAACGAGTATGGAGCTAAAGTTTCAACTATAGAACATTTAATGGCAGCTTTACTGGGAGTAGGTGTTGACAATGCATTAATTGAAATTAACAACGAAGAAGTCCCAATTTTAGATGGTTCAGCAAAAGAATTCGTTGAAAAAATAACTACTTGTGGATTTAAAATAAGTAATTCACCTATTAAAATTATAAAGATCAATAAAAAAATTAAATTTGAAGATGGAAAAAGATTTATCTCAATTGAACCATCAAAATTAAGTTTAGATATAAATTTTGAATTAAGATATGAAAATAATATTATTGGAAATCAAAAAAATAAAGTAAACGTTTATGAGGAAGATTTAGTAGACATTTTTAATTCAAGAACATTCTGTTTATTTGAAGATATTGAAAAAATAAAAAAAAATGGTCTTGCAAAAGGTGGATCGTTAGATAATGCTATTGTTGTAAAAGACAAAACAATTCTTAATGAAGGCGGTTTGAGAAATCCTAAAGAGTTTGTTAATCATAAAATACTTGATTGTATAGGTGACCTTTACACTTGTGGTTATAGGATGGTTGCTAGTGTAGTTTGCTCTCAGGGAGGCCATTATCTTACTAATCAATTACTAAGAAAAGTATTTGAAAATAAAGAGAATTTTTCTATTATCGAAATTCAAGAACGAAGTTTACCTCACACTATTCTTAATAGAAGCTCGTTAAGATCTATAGCATAATTTATTTAGATCCTTATAATTATATACTAAAATATTATAAAATTTTATGAGCATACGATTTTTATTATCAATTGTTTTTTTGATTTTTATTTTTTCATGCTCCCAGGAAAAAAAAGAAATATCAATTATAAAAGAGTCAAATCAAAATTTAGAGATGATATCTGCATATAGAGAGGGTTATGAAGCTTTAACTAATAATGATCCTTTTTATGCAGCAAAAAAGTTTTTAGAAGCAGAACTTTTATTTCCACAGTCAGAGTGGGCGCCAAGATCTTCCTTAATGGCATCATATTCTTATTATATGCAAAATTACTACGCAGAGGCCCTTTCTAATTTGGAAAGATATTTGAAAACTTATCCAACAGATAGCAATATATCTTATGCACATTATTTGATCGCGATATGTTATTATGAAACTATTGAAGACGAAAAAAGGGATTCGGCTCCTCTAATTAAAGCCAAAGATAAATTTAATTTTATAATAAAAGAATATCCAAACACAGATTTTGCTTTAGATGCACAATTTAAAGTTGGTTTAATTGAGGATATACTTGCTTCAAAAGAAATGTATTTAGGGAGACACTATATCAAAAAAGGTAAATGGATTGCTGCAATTAATAGATTCAAATATGTCATAGAAAAATATGATAGAACTGTTTTTGTAGAAGAAGCACTTCATCGATTAGTAGAAATAAATTATAAAATAGGATTGATAGACGAGTCTCAAAAATATGCAAATTTATTAGGATATAATTATCTTTCAAGTGATTGGTATAAAAAATCATATAAAGTTTTTAATAAAGATTACGAAGTAAAAAAAATAAAGGTAACAAAAAAAGAAAAGAAGGGCGTTCTTAAGAGGCTTAGAAAACTTTTTGATTAATATGGATAAAAATTTAATCAAAAAAAAATATCAAAAAAAAATTAATTTATATAATTATTATAATAAGAAATATTACGATGATAATATATCAGAAATCACTGACTCTGATTATGATAAATTAAAAAAAGACATTCTTGATTTTGAAAAACAATATAAATTTTTAAGAAGTAATAAATCTCCGTTAATTACAGTAGGTTATAAGCCCTCAAAAAATTTTAAGAAAATCAAACATAAAGTACCGATGTTATCTTTAGCAAATGCTTTTAATGAGGAAGATTTAATTAATTTTGAAAAAAAAATATCTAATTATTTAGATGAAAAGAAAAAATTAGAATTAGAGTATAGCGCAGAGCCAAAAATTGATGGAATATCTGCATCATTAGTTTATCAGAATGGTCAACTAACTAAAGGTTTATCAAGAGGGGATGGAAAAGAAGGTGAGGATATCACAGAAAATCTTAAAACAATTCCTGATATTCCAAAAAAAATATTGTCAAAAGATTTTCCTAAACAAATTGATATAAGAGGTGAAGTTTTTATACAAAATAGTGATTTTGAAAAACTTAAATCGCAATTTGCCAATCCAAGAAATGCAGCCTCGGGATCTTTAAGACAGAAAAATCCTAATGACACTAAAAAGATACCATTAAAATTTATTGCATACACTTTTGGATATGAAAAAGGCCTATTGGCTAAATCTCAAGGAGAATTTTTAAAAAAATTAAAAGATTGGGGGTTTAAAATAAATCCTATTAACAAAATTTTAAGTGGAACAAAAAATCTCATGGAAAATTATTTAGAGATTGAAAATAAAAGAAACAAACTAGACTTTGATATTGATGGTATAGTTTATAAGATAAATAACTTTTCATTACAAAAAAGACTTGGAAACGTAGCCAATGCACCAAGATGGGCTATAGCTCATAAATTTTCTGCCAATAAAGGAATTTCTAAAATATTAGATATAGATATTCAAATTGGAAGAACTGGTGCACTTACACCTGTTGCAAAAATTAAACCTATTAATATTGGTGGTGTAGTTGTTTCAAATGCAACTTTACATAATGAGGATGAAATTATTAGAAAAGATATTAGAGTAAATGATATTGTTGAAATAGAAAGAGCAGGTGATGTAATTCCTCATATTGTATCAGTAGATTTAAAAAAAAGATTATCAAAATCGAGTAAATTTGTATTTCCGACAAAGTGTCCTTCATGCGGATCAAATACAATAAAAGAATTTAATAATACTACAAAAAAAAAAGATGCAGTAAGACGTTGCTCAAGTGAGGGTTTTGAGTGTGAAAAAGTTTCAATAGAAAAATTGAAACATTTTGTTTCAAAAGAGGCTTTCAATATAGATGGTTTTGGAAAAAAAATTGTTCAAAAATTTTGGGATTTAAATCTTATAAAATTACCTCAAGACATATTTAAATTGAATTTTACCAAAATTGAAAAATTAGAGGGTTGGGGAAAGCTTTCAGTAGCAAACCTTAGATACTCAATAGAGGAAAAAAAAAATATTTCATTTGAAAGATTTATTTATTCATTAGGGATAAGACATATTGGTTTAGAAAATGCAAAATTAATTTCTAAATATCTGAAAAATTCATCTAATTTTATTTCTTTATCAAAAAAAGAGAATTATCAAGATTTATTGAATATTGACGGGATTGGTGAAACACAAATTAACTCCATAAAGAATTTTTTTGAAAATAAAATAAATGTAAAGATTATAAAAGAATTGAACGAAATTCTTAAGATTCAAAAAAATGCAGATATTAAAAAAGATGGAATTTTAGCTGATAAATCTTTTTTACTGACTGGAAAATTAGATGGTATGAGCAGGGCAGAGGCCAAATCTTTAATTGAACAAAATTCAGGTTCAATTATTAGCAATGTATCAAAAAATCTTGATTATCTTATTATTGGAGAAAAACCAACCAAAAGAAAAATAGATGCAGCTAAAGAGTTAAAAATTAAAATTTTGGACCAAAGGGATTTTCTAAAAATCTTAAATAAAACTAGCTAACCATTTTTTTTCATTTTTATTTAGAAATTTAAATAATTTATCACACACATTAATGTTATATTTAAATAGATAATTTTTTTCCGATTTAGATAATTGTTTAAAATCAATAAGGTCTTTATCAATTGGTGCTAGTGTTAAATTTTCAAAAAACAATTTATTTTTAATTTTTTTAACATAGATTAGATTTTCAATTCGAAACCCAAATTGTCCTTTTTTATAATAGCCTGGTTCATTACTTACTATCATCCCTTCAGAAAATTTTATATTATTAAACTTTGAAATACTTTGTGGACCCTCATGAACATTGAGAAAAAAACCTACACCGTGGCCTGTACCGTGACTGTAGTCTAAATTTACTTTTTTTAAAAATTTTCTAGCTCTTTTATCAATTGAATTACCAGTGTTATATTTACTTAAATTTGAACTTACTACAGCTATGTGGCCCTTTAAGACTTTAGTGAAAATATCTTTAATATTTTTATTTGGTTTGTTAAAACAAATTGTTCTTGTAACGTCAGTTGTACCATATCTATATTGTCCACCAGAGTCACACAGCAAGATATCCTTATCTTCAATAATTTTTGTGTTATCTTTAGTTGCTCTATAATGGACTATTGCTGCATTTTTTCCACTACCCATGATGGTATTAAAACTTGGGTATAAATAATTTGAATTTTTTTTTCTGAAGCTTTCTAGTTTTTCTTGTGCTTCAAATTCTGTAATTTTTTTTTTATTTACTTCTTTAATCCAATAAAGAAATTTAGTTAATGCAACTCCATCATGAATATGTGCATTAATCATATTCTTAATCTCAGTTTTATTTTTGATTGCTTTTAGTAAGTAGATTGGATCTTTTTTTTTTAGAATTCTAAATTTTTTACTAAGAATAGTCTCGTTAAATATTGAACATGTCAAAGTATCAATAATAATATTTTTACCTTTTAAAGTATCGATAAATTTATCAAATTTCTTAGGTTCAATAATAAAATTTGATTTTATTTTTCCATCTTTTAATATTTTTTTTGCTTTATTTTTATTTGCAACTAAGTAAATATTTTTTTTATCATCTAATAATAAATTACAATTAGGTACCGGGCTGTTCGGATTGTCATATCCCCTTATATTCAAAAGCCAAGCTACATTATCTGGTGCTGAGATAAATAAAAAATTTGATTTATTCTTTTTTAAGAAATTCCTTACTTTGGATATTTTAATTTTATAATTTTCTCCGACTATTTCATCCTCTAAAGAATAAAATTGTTTTATATTTTCAGATTGTTTATTTGATTTTTTTTCTATTAAATCAAAATTAATATATTTAACCCTATTATATCTAAGAAAAAATTTTTTAATTTGATTTGATGTAAATAGTTTAGGATTGATCCCAAGTTTTAAATTTTTAAATAATTTACAATTTATAATCTTTTGATGACTTACTATTTTAAATTTATCTCCCGACTCTATTTTAGCTTGAATATTATATCTTCCATCAACAAATAAGTAGTTCTTATTTTTAAGTATTATCGCATAACCTGCTGACCCGCTAAAGTTTGAAACAATTTTTAATCTATCTTTTTTTGAATATTCAGAAAAAAATTCATCATTTTTAGGGACAACATAACCATCAATATCTAATTTTTTAAATTGATTCCTAATATGCCCTATGATTTTTTTTGTCATTTAATCCTTTTTTGATATCTAATCCATCCAGGACTTCTGTACTCACTATCCGAGTCTAAATCTTGATTAAATTCGAAGTCATCAATCTCATCTTTTCCTTCATCAAAAAAAGAATTTTTTTCTACATATTTTTCAGGAAGTTCATCGATAAATCTTGAGGCCATACTATCAATCCAATCACCCTGATAAAATCTGTTCATTGAAAAAGATATTAATGCTTTTTTCTTAGCTCTAGTAATACCAACATAAGCAAGTCTTCTTTCCTCTTCTAAACCACTTTGTCCTTTTTCCTCAATCGATTTCTGATGAGGAAAAAGACCTTCTTCCCAACCCGGTAAAAATACTACTTCGAACTCTAATCCTTTAGCAGCGTGCATTGTCATCATGTTGACTTTTTCACCTTCCCAGTCCTGGTCTATTGAAGTTGCAAGTGATACATGCTCTAAAAAACTTTCTAAATTATCGAATTCTTTCATAGCATTTAAAAGTTCCTTGATATTTTCTAATCTATTTTCGTTATCTAAATCTTTTTTATTTTTAAGCATTGAGGAGTATCCAGATTCATCAAGTACTAATTGTAATAATTTAACGTGATTAATTTTTTTAATTTTGATTTCATTCCTCCATCTATCCAATAAATTTAAAAATAAATTTAATCCAATTTTAGCTTTTGGTTTTATTAAATTTTGTTCAATCATTCTTTTAGATGATGTTTCTAAGCAAATAAAATTTTTTTTTGAATATTCATGAATTTGCTTAATTGTGCTTTCACCAATAGCTCTTTTTGGATTGTTAACAATCCTTTCAAAAGCCAAGTCATCTCTATCTTGATGAATTAATCTTAAATAAGCTACACAATCTTTAATTTCAGCTCTTTCATAAAATTTTGTCCCTCCCAATATTCTATAAGGTAATCCAATTTTAAGAAATCTTTCCTCAAACTCTCTAGTTTGAAAAATTGCTCTGACCAATATTGAAATATTATTTAATGAATATTTTTTTTTAATTTTTTCTATTTCATCTGAGACTCCAATAGCTTCATCTTTTCCAT
The DNA here is from genome assembly GCA_001180065.1 of Candidatus Pelagibacter communis. GTDB lineage: Bacteria > Pseudomonadota > Alphaproteobacteria > Pelagibacterales > Pelagibacteraceae > Pelagibacter > Pelagibacter ubique_G. The sequence goes on along the minus strand of CVSM01000108.1, from coordinate 3,177 downwards.
TTTTAAAACAGTTAAGTTGAATTAAATCCCCTTCTTCCATCGATGTTTTTAAAGTTTTTCCTATTCTATTCTGATTATTTGCAATTAAATTAGATGCTACAGACAATATATTTTGTGTTGATCTATAGTTTTCCTCAAGTCTAATTACCTTTGTATTTTTATAAACTTTATCAAATTCTAAAAAATTTTTAATTTCCGCACCTCTCCAACTATAAATAGATTGATCATCATCACCTACACAGCAAATATTTTTATTATCTTCTGCTAAAAGATTTAACCATTTACTTTGAATTAAATTTGTATCTTGGTACTCATCAACCAAAATGTATTTAAAGTTTTTTGAATATATATTTTTAATATCAGAATTTTTTTCTAAAATTTTAACTACATGCAAAATTAGATCACCAAAGTCACATGAATTTAATTCAATAAGTTTTTGTTGATAAATTTTATATATTGGTAAAATAGTTTTTTCATAAATGTCTTTATTATTTATTCTAACTTCATTAGGATAGTACCCCTTGTTTTTCCAACGATCAATTATTGCAAGAATATATCTGGGTGAAATTTGTTTTACGTCTATATTTTCAGCTTTACAGATATTTTTAATTAATCTGATTTGATCATCAGTATCAATAATTGTAAAATTCGAGTTTAAATTGACGGCAGAGGCATGCTTCCGTAAAAGTTTAGCACATATTGAGTGAAAAGTTCCAAGCCAAGGTAATCCGGTAGCGCTAGTGCCCAAGATCTTGCTTACTCTATTCTGCATTTCTTTAGCAGCTTTATTGGTAAAAGTTACAGCTAAAATTTGATTTGGGTATGCTTTTTTTTCTTTAATTATATTAGCTATTCTTGAGGTTAAAACTTTAGTTTTTCCAGACCCAGCACCAGCAACAATTAAAAGTGGACCATTGATATGATTTACTGCTTCTTTTTGAGCTTTATTAAGATCTTTGAGATATTCTGAGTTTAACATTTTAATTTTTTTAATATAAGTATTCTTTAAACTTTATGAGTAAACATAACTTTTTTCCAAAAGGACTTAAAAAACACTTTTTGTCAATTAATAACACAATAGAAAGTTATTTTAATAAATTAAAGTTTTTTATTTCAAATTTTAAAAAAATAAAGTCACAGTACAATAACAAGGGATTTATTATATTTGGTATATTTTTTATATTAATTTTAGGTTATTTTTTGTTACCAACAATTTATGATAACAAAATAATACAATCAAAGATAAAGGATCAAATATATAATCAGTATAACGTTGAAATTAAATTTAATGAAAAAGTAAAATATGCTTTGTTTCCAAGACCATATTTTTATACTAATAATTTATCAATTTTAGATAATAAAAAAACTATCGCTGAAGTAAAAAAATTTAAAACTTTTATTTCATCAGATGGCTTTTTAAAACTGAATTATGTGAATATAAAAGATGTAATATTTAATGATACTGAATTCAGTTTAAATAAAGACAATATAAATTTTTTTAAAAAACTTTTTTTAAGAAAACCTAATAAAAATAATATCATTATAAAAAATAGCACTGTTTTTTTCAAAAATTTAAGTGATGAAGTCTTATTCTTAGGTAAAATTAATACTAGTAAATTTTTTTATGATGAAAAAAAATTAAATAACAATTTAATTTCAAAAAATGAAATTTTTAATTTACCCTTTTTACTTAAACTAGAAAATGATGATTTGAAAGATCGTTTGTTAGTTGAACTTGAGTCTAAAAAAATAAGATTAGACGTTTTTAATGAGATTGATTTTTCTGAAGAGATAAAAAATGGAACACTGGATATTTCTATAATCAATAAAAGAACTCTTATCAATTATTCTTTAGATGATAAATCATTAAGTTTTTCGTCAAAAGATAAAAAAAATCTTTATAGTGGGAAAATAGATTTTAAACCTTTTTTTTTAAACGCCGACTTTAACTATGAAAATTTAAACCTTAAAAATTTATTAGATAATGATTCTTTTTTAATTGAAATTATTAGATCAGAGGTTTTAAATAATAAAAATTTAAACCTGAAAATTAAATTTTTTTTAAAAAATATAATAAATTTGCAACAATTGAACAGCTTGAAATTAAATATTGAAATAATTGAGGGAGATATAAATTTTTCTAATTCTCACATTATGTGGAATGATGACTTAAAGATAAGTTTAAAAAATAGTTTACTTAGTTATGATAAGAATCAAATTAATCTTATTGGAAAAGTAATGATCAATTTCAAAAATATTGAAGATTTTTTTAGTTCTTTTCAAATAAAAAAAATTAATAGGAAAGACGTAAAAGAAATAGAGTTTGATTTTGTTTATAATATTAATAATAAAGAAATTAATTTTGATAATCCAAGAATAGACAAAAATTCAAATTTGAATGTAGAAAAATTTATTCAAAGTTTTAATTTAGAGAATGAAAAATTTTTTAATAAGATTACTTTCAAAAATTTTGTAAATAATTTTTTTGGTGCTTATGCGGGGTAGATCATCTTTTTGGGATTAACTATTTTATCGTAGTCTTTTTCATTGATTAACCCAGATTTAAGAGCTTCAGTTTTTAAAGTAGTTTTGTTTTTGTGAGCAAATTTAGCTATCTTAGCGGCATTATCATAACCAATTTTTGGTGCTAAAGCTGTTACAAGCATTAAGGAATTATCTAAATAACTTTTAATAATATCTTTGTCAGCTTTTAAACCTCTTATACAATATAAACCAAAATTTTTAGAACTATCAGCCAATAAATCTATTGACTGTAAAATATTGTGGGCAATCAATGGTTTGAAAACATTTAGTTCAAAGTGACCGTGTGAACCTGCCATTGTTATACCATTATGATTTCCTATAACTTTAACACACACCATTGTTACTGCTTCAGATTGAGTAGGATTAACTTTACCAGGCATTATTGAGGAACCAGGTTCATTTGCTGGTAAGATTAATTCACCATAACCAGCCCTAGGTCCAGACCCTAAAAATCTAATATCATTTGCAATTTTCATTAAACAAACTGCAGTAGTATTAAGTGTTCCAGAAAAATTTACAATTTCATCATGAGCGGCAAGTGCTGCAAACTTATTCCTAGTTGGTTTAAATGGTAGCTTAGTAATTTTTTTAATTTCATTAATAATTTTTTTATCAAAACCTTTTTTACTATTT
>CVSM01000107.1 GCA_001180065.1 Candidatus Pelagibacter communis | reverse complement strand
AAAGCAGTTAACGCTGATTTTCCAAAAACTCATCCAGATGCAGCAGCAATGTTCAAAAAACTTTCTTTCTCAACAAGTCAGATTGGTGCAATGGCAGCTTTAGTTGACATTGACAAAATGACTCATGAGGATGCAGCTAAAAAATGGCTGAAAGATAACAAGAAAGTTTGGAAAGCTTTTACTAAATAATATTAAAAGCAACTGAATCTTTAAATCTCTCCCAACTATGTTGGGGGAGATTTTTTTTAAACAAATTTAGATGATCAAATATTTTTTTACTATACTAATTAGTTTATTATTTTTTAATCAAACTTTAGCAAAAGATATTAGTATAAATGAAAACATTGATCTCGAGTTTGTCTGTGATTTAGAAAAAAAAATAATTAAAAATTCAGAATATAACTATCAAACATTTTTAGCAAAAGACTTAAATGAAAAAGGTATAGATAATTTTAAAATTTTATCAAAAAAACCAGAAACACTTTCAATTGAAGGGTTATCATCATTTCTTTCAGTTTCATCAAAACTTAATGTCAAAATAGTCAATAAAGATGTGGTTTTATTTAAATCAATTGATAAAGAAAAAAATTATTCTGAGTCCGGTATTATCACAAGAAAAACAGGTGAATTAATTCATGAAATAACGAAAAATATGAAAAGTGAAAACTCTGAAAAATATATTTCTATTTATTCATGTAATAAGGATGACAAAAAAGTATAATTTTTTTTTAACTAATTTTGTGTAAAGTATTGCTATGAAAAAATACCTCTTAGTAATAATTTTAGGTTTATTTATCAGCTCAGTTGCGATAGCACGAAGTACAGGGTGCAAAGAAGGAAATTGTGAAAACGGTTTTGGAAAATGGGTTTACACAGATAAAACTACTTATGAGGGTGAGTGGGTAGGCACTAAGAAAAATGGACAAGGAGTTGAGACTTGGCCTAACGGATACATCTACAAAGGTGAGTTTAAAAATAGCGAATGGAGTGGCTTAGGTATTTTAACTTTTCCTGATGGTTCAACTTATGAAGGCGAATGGGCAAAAGGTTTTATGAATGGAAAAGGAACTTTTACTTGGTCCGATGGAACTCAAAAAATAGGAACATGGAAAAATGGAAAGTTACAAGATTAAATGTTGAAAGAAAATTTTTTGAATAAAATAAAATATTTACCTGAGACTACGAAACAGTTTGGAGGTTTGGTATTAATAATTTTGATAATTTCATTATCTTTTTTTGTTCTAAATATAAAGTTTGGTGGTGGCGATGAACTTGTTAGAAAAATGAAGTTAGAGGAGGAAAGAATTGCTAAAGAAAAGAAATTAAGTGAATTAATTTCTAAATTACCTTCAGGAATATTAGTAACTTTTGATGGCACAGATCACTATAAGTTAACAGATGAAGTTTATGAGCAAGTTTGTAAAGCTACAAAATTAATTCCTCAACGTGCAATTATGGGTGCAAATTTTTTAAATTTTAGAGCTCATGAAATTTATACAATTAATGGTAACAAAATTGATGAAACATTTGTTAAGTGGGATGAGGACAAAAATAAGTGTTTTGCAGGGTTTACAGTGAGTGGAAATAATGTTGGAATTGACGAGTCAATAACTGTGAGCGGTGAAGCATTAAGTTTTTTAAGCACAGGAATTGACACCAGAGTTTATTATATTAAAAATTTTTAGGGGGGAAAGTAACAATATTATGGATTTAACTTTATCCTAATTTCATATAACTTAATTAAAATTTATGTCTGAGCCAGTTATCAAATGTGAAAATGTATATAAAATATTTGGAGCAAATGCTCAAAAAATGCTTCAAGATTCAAATGGCAATGTTGATGCAAAAACTTTCCAAGAAAATGGGTGTATTGTAGGAGTGAACAATGCTTCATTTGAAGTCTCAAAAGGAGAAATGTTAGTTGTTATGGGCTTATCAGGCTCAGGTAAATCAACTTTATTAAGATGTATATCCAGATTAACTGATGCAACAGGTGGTAAAATTTTTATAGAAGGTCAGGACCTCTTACAACTAAATAATAAAGATCTAATAGATCTTAGAAGAAATAAAATGGGAATGGTTTTTCAAAGCTTTGCTTTACTTCCACATAAAACTGTTGTTGAAAATATAGCCTTTCCACTTCAGATTAAAGGAATCAAAACTGAAGACAGTATAAACAAAGCAATGGATATGGTTAAACTAGTTGGTCTCGATGGAAGAGAAAACTATTTTCCAAGAGAACTTTCAGGAGGACAACAACAAAGAGTAGGTATTGCAAGATCATTAGCAGTCGAGCCAGATATTTGGTTTTTAGATGAGCCTTTTTCAGCTTTAGATCCATTAATTAGAAAAGAAATGCAAGATGAGTTTTTAAGACTTCAAGATAAGTTACAAAAAACAATTATGTTCATCACACATGATTTTGATGAGGCTTTAAAACTTGCAGATCGAATTGCAATAATGAAAGATGGTATAATTGAGCAGTTAGATACACCTGCTAATATTGTTTTAAACCCAGCCACAGAATATGTCAGAAAATTTACTGAAGAAGTACCAAGAGAAAAAGTTTTATTGATTGAAGATGTTATGGAGGTATCTAAAGATAATTTAGGTGACTTAAAAGTTTCAAAAGATGAAATCATAGAGAATGTTGCAGAAAAAATTCTCACTCAAGAAAAACCAGTTGCTGTAGTCAATGAAAACAATGAAATTATAGGCTCTATTAACCCAGCTAAAATAATCAATACAGTTTTTGGAGGAAGAAAAAATAATAATTAATTATGGAATTTTTTAAGAAATATCCAAAAACATTTCAATGGTTATTTTTATTAGTTGTATTTTTTGCGTTATGTTTTGCCATAGAAGTCCCTGAAACATATAAGTTCATTAGAGGCCAAGCAGAATTTGTGAAAGATCCTAATCAAAGTAGTTATGTATTTTTAGGAAAAGAAGTAAGATATTATGCTTTTGATGTCTTTTGGAGGTTACCTCCTCTTCTTGGATGGCTACCTATTTGGATTAATGACTCATTATTTTTTTTGATGAATGAGTGGATGCCAATTGAAGTTTGGAACGAAGATACTCAAGAATTTAAAAGTCGTCCGATAGTTTTACAAATAAGCAGAAATTTGACAGCCTTCATGACTTTTTTGATAGAATTAATAAGAGAGATATTATTAGGCGGTCTTGAAACTATAGTTGCGTTTACTAGTTGGGATTGGATAGATAAAAATCCATGGGCTGAATTACCAGGTCTACCTTGGACTATTGTTGCAGCAGGTGCAGCGCTTCTTTCATATAAGCTTAGTGGTAAAGGTCTAGCTTTATTCGCAGGTTTAACTATGGTTTACATTTCTGTATTTGGTCAATGGAAACCATCTATGCAAACACTTTCTTTTATATTAGTTGCTGCTCCATTATCTTTTATTTTTGGTTTAGGATTGGGGATAGCAGCTTTTAGAAGTAAACGTGTTGAAAAAGCTTTGTATCCAATTTTATTAGTAATGCAGACAATGCCCCAATACGCTGTATTGGTTCCAGCACTTGTTCTTTTTGGGGTGGGCGATCATGCAGCAGTGATTATTACTATGGTTGTAGCAATACCTCCGATGATTTTATTAACTTTGTTAGGTTTAAGAGCAGTCCCTCCAGAAGTTATTGAAGCAGGAAGAATGAGTGGATGTACTAATTTTCAATTAATGTTTAAAGTATTAATTCCAACCGCGAGAAGAGATATTTTAATTGGTGTAAACCAAGTCATCATGGTGTGTTTTTCGATGGCAGTTATTTCAGCTTTTATTGGTGCCAAAGGTTTAGGATTTAATTTATTATTAGCGTTAAACCAATTAAACATAGGATTAGCTTTAGAAGCTGGCTTATGTATTAGTTTAATTGCAATTCTTTTAGACAAGATGTCTTTGGCATGGGCCAATAAACAAACAGATTATTTTGGTAATCTTACATTTTATCAAAGAAACAAAAATCTTTTATTTTTTGGTGTAATATTTTTTATTGGAATAGTGCTCGCTTACATGGGAACTTATTTATTTAAAGATACTTTCAATTATCTATTTGAAATTCCCCACAATAAAGGGATATCAACTGCTGATTTTTGGAATAAAGGGGTAGATTGGATCTTTGATACTTTCTTTGTTTATATCAAAGCTTTCAATACATGGTTGATACAAGAAGTTCTTCAACCTATGAGAGCTTTGTATTTAAGAATGCCTGCGATTGCAACAATAGTTTTGGTTGTTGGCGCAGGATATCTAATTGGTGGTTTACGTTCAGCATTAGTAGTTTGTGCTTTAACTTTATTTATCGCATTCAGCCCCTGGTGGGATAGAGCTTTGGTCACAGCATATATGGCAACTTTCGGAGTTATCGTTTCTTGTATCATTGGATTTACAGTAGGAACTTTATGTTTCCAAAATAAACACTCAGCAAACTTCATGTTAGGTGTTTGTGATATTTTTCAAACATTCCCATCTTTTGTATATTTAATTCCAGTAATGATGTTATTTGGTATAACAGATACATCTGTGCTTATTGCGGTAATAGTTTATGCAACTATACCTGCCACAAGATATACAATTGAGGGACTTAGAAGTGTACCGGCTGGATTACACGATGCAGCAACCATGTCAGGTGTAAATAAATTTCAAAGATTAACAAAAATAGAATTTCCTTTGGCATTTCCACATATGATGCTTGGTATAAATCAAACAATTGTATTTGCATTATTTATGGTGATTATTGGAGCCTTTATTGGTACAGAAGATTTAGGTCAATATATTTTAAAAGCATTGTCAGATAAAAAGGGTGCGGGGATCGGATTAACACTTGGTATTTGTGTCGCTTTTATAGCTTTAATATTTGACAACTTAATAAGAGCTTATGTTCAAAAAAGAAAAAAACACTTGGGTATAGATTAATCTTAAATTATTTATCTAAAAAAGTTTTTGAAGAGTCATCCATGGCATTTGCCCATGGAGTATGATGAATAGGAGCAACAGAGCCAGTCACTGGGGATGAAAAAGATTTATTTCTGTAAGTTGAAATATCTTCAACTTTATGGTGTTCCCATTCTTTAAAATGTTTTCTTATTAACTCAAAATCAATTTTTGGATAATCAGACATTCCATGAAGTTCTTTTGTATACTCAGTTTGAAAATCAATCATTTGATCTGGATTTTCTAGTTTTTCCTCCATGGAGACCCATTTATTAATATCTTTTTCTACTTCGCTTTTATTTGGTATTTTAATCTTATTCATAATTACATCTCTTGCGAACCAAGCCTGACAGTCAAACATATTGAAAGTATGGAATTGATCTTGCATACCAAGATATAAAAGTTTGTGATTGTCTTGCCAAACTACACCTTTATATAGTTTTGGTGGATAGAGTCTGTTTCTAGTTTTTAATTGTAAATTTTCTTCTAAAAAAGGAAAATGATGAAGATAACCAGTGCATAAAATTACAACGTCCGCCTCTTGTTCAGTTCCATCTTTAAAAATTGCTTTCTTTCCCTCTAATTTATCTAAATAGTGAACTTCTTTCATGCCATCTGGCCATTTAAATCCCATTGGATTATGTCGATAACCGATAGTAACACTTTTTGCTCCATATTTATTACATTGAAGAGCTATATCCTCTGCTGAGTAACTACTACCTAACACTATAACATTCTTATCTCTAAATTCCTCAGCATCTCTAAAATCATGAGAATGCATTATTCTTCCTGGAAATGATTCCATTCCTTTATATTCAGGAATAAACGGAACTGAAAAATGTCCTGTAGACACAACAACAAAATCAAAATTATCTTTTAATATTTTATTGTTTATTTTATCTTGATAACTTATTTCAAATTTATCATTTTTAAAAATAGTGTTAATAACCCTAGTATTAAACTTAATTTTTTTTTTTAAATTTCCTTTACTAACTCTTCCAACTATATAGTTATATAAAACCTCTCTCGGTGGAAAAGATGGTATTGGTTTTCCGAAATGCTCATCAAAAGAATAATCTGCAAATTCTAAACACTCTTTTGGTCCGTTTGACCAAAGATATCTGTACATGCTATTTGGAACAGGATCTCCATATTGATCAGAACCTGTTCTCCAGCTATAATTCCACAATCCTCCCCAGTCGTCTTGTTTCTCAAAGCAAACTACTTCTGGCACTTTTTCACCTTTTTTTTCTGCTAATTCAAAAGAACGTAACATTGATAATCCGCAAGGACCTGCACCAATTATTGCTATCTTAGTCATATAATAATTTATAAAAAGTAAAATCTATAAAAGCATTTTACTAACAAATTGTAAAAAATTGCAATAAAATAAATTAAAAAATGAAAAAATTTATAGTTTCTATTGATCAAGGTACAACATCGAGCAGAGCAATATTATTTAATTTAAAAGGCAAACCAATATTTACTTCACAACTAGAATTTACACAATTTTTTCCAAAAGATGGATGGGTGGAACACAACCCAGAAGAAATTTGGTCAACAACTCAAAAAGTTTTAAAAAATGTAATTAGTAAGAGTAAAAAATTAAAGGGTAAGATTTTAACAATCGGAATTACCAATCAAAGAGAAACAACTATTCTTTGGGACAAGCATACTGGAAAACCTGTTTATAATGCAATTGTTTGGCAGGATAGAAGAGCAGTTGAGTACTGTAATAAACTCATTAAACAAAAAAAGGAAACTTTAATCTACAATAAAACAGGTTTATTAATTGACGCGTATTTTTCAGCAACAAAGATTAAATGGATTTTAGATAATGTTTCAAAAGCAAAAAAATTACTTAAGCAGAAAAGACTTTTATTTGGAACAGTAGATTGTTTCTTGTTGTGGAGACTTACAGGAGGCACGAATCATTTTACAGATGCAACTAATGCAAGTCGAACAATGTTATATAATATTGTTAATAATAAATGGGATAAGCAAATTTTAGATATACTTAAAATACCCGAACATATATTGCCAGAGGTTAAAGATTGTTCAGATGATTTTGGTCATACAGATCCAAAAATAACAGGTGAGTCTTATTCTATAACTGGAGTTGTTGGAGATCAACAATCAGCTACTATTGGACAATGTTGTTTTGAACCTGGATCATTAAAAAGTACTTACGGAACAGGTGCTTTTGTTCTTTTGAATACTGGGAGCAAAGTTATTTATTCAAAAAATAGATTACTAACTACAATTGGATACAGAATTGACGGAAAAACTACCTATGCTCTAGAAGGATCAATATTTGTAGCAGGTGCAGGAGTACAGTGGTTAAGAGATAAAATTAATTTCATAAAAAAAGCTTCAGATACAGAAAAGATTATTAAACAACTAGAGAGCAATAGGGGCATTTATTTAGTACCAGCATTTACAGGTCTGGGCACTCCCTATTGGAATGTAAAATCAAGAGGGGTTTTGAGCGGATTAACCAGGGATACGGGAATAAAAGAAATCGTTAGAGCTACGGTAGAGTCGGTTGCATATCAAACTTATGATTTATTTGAGGCAATGAAAAATGATGGATTGAGGCCTAAAATTGTTTATTCTGCGATGTGTTATGATAATGGAATGATGTTTGATGATGGAACATTGTTTA
>CVSM01000106.1 GCA_001180065.1 Candidatus Pelagibacter communis | reverse complement strand
AAAGCCAACTCATTTTGCAGTTATTTTTGACTCAGCTAGAAAAACATTTAGAAATGAAATTTATAGCGAGTACAAAGCAAATAGATCTGAGGCCCCAGATGATTTAGCACCTCAATTTGATTATATTAGAAAATCAGTCCTAGCATTCAACTTGCCATCGGTAGAGCTAATAAATTATGAGGCAGATGATTTAATAGCTACATACACAGATAAAATTTTAAAAGAGGGTGCAAAAGTCACTATTGTTTCCTCTGATAAAGATTTAATGCAATTATTTAAAAAAAATGTTCGTATTTATGACCCCATGAAAAATAAGTTTATATCTGAGGAAGATATTCAGAATAAATTTGGAGTTGATTCACGTAAGGTTATAGATGTTCAAGCTTTAGCAGGTGACAGTAGTGATAATGTTCCAGGAGTTCCGGGTATTGGTGTTAAAACTGCAGCAGAACTAATTAACAAATATGGAAATTTAGAAAATCTTTTAAAATCTGCTAATGAAATTAAGCAAAATAAAAGAAGAGAAACACTTATAGAAAATAAAGATAAAGCTTTAATAAGTAAAAGACTAGTTACTTTAGAACACGATGCACCAGTCAATATAGATTTGAAAGATTTTAAATTAAAAGAGATTGATAAAGACAAACTTTACCAATTCTTAAGAGAGATGGAATTTAACAGGTTATTAAGCTCAGCTATTTCAGTTTATGGTGAACCTAATTTAGAAAGTATCAAAAGAAACACGAATTCTGATAAAAAACAAATAACTATAAATAAAAAAGAGTATTTCTTAATTAAAGATATTAAACAGCTTGATAAATGGATTGAGGAAGCTGAAGAGATTGGAGAAGTCGCAGTTGATACAGAGACCAGTTCATTAGATCCTCATCAAGCAGATTTGGTTGGAATTTCTCTGTGTTCAAAAATTGGCAAAGCTTGTTATATACCTATTGGTCATAATTCCGAAAAATGTATTGATAAAAATTTAGTTTTAAAAAAATTAAAACCTTTATTGGAAGATCCAAGCATTAAAAAGATAGGTCAAAATATTAAATTTGATTTTATTATATTATATAAAAATGGAATTAATATTTCGTCAATGGAAGACACAATGCTCATGTCATATGTTTTAGATGCTGGAAAAAATAGACATAACATGGATACATTATCAGAAATTCATTTAAATCATAAGACTATTGCTTTTAAAGATTTGGTAGGAACAGGTAAGAAAGAAATAAATTTTAGTGAGGTAGAAATTGAAAAAGCAAAAGACTATGCTGCTGAAGATGCAGATATAACGCTAAGATTATATAAAAAATTCCACAAAAGTTTAAAAGATGAAAAAATGATAAATATTTATGAATTTTTTGAAAAACCAATGATTAAAATTTTAGCTTTTATGGAAATTGAAGGTATTAAGATTGACAATAAGTTTTTAAAAATTTTATCTTCAAAATTTGAAAAAAAAATACAAAAAATTCAAAAAGAAGTTTTTAAAATCTCAAAAAAAGAATTTAATATAGCTTCTCCAAAACAATTAGGAGAGATTATTTACAATGATTTAAAGATTGCTGGACTAAAAAAAACTAAAAAAGGTAGTTTTGCCACAAGTGCCTCAGTTTTAGAGGATCTAGCTTTTAAAGGACACAAATTTCCACAATTGGTTTTAGATTGGCGACAGGTGTCAAAACTTAAAAATACTTATTCAGACTCTTTACCTGAACATATTAATTTTAAGACAAAGAGAGTTCATACGTCATTTTTACTTGCTGCAACTACAACTGGAAGACTTGCTTCAAGCGAACCTAATTTACAAAACATTCCAATAAAATCCGAGGATGGTAAAGATATAAGAAAAGCCTTCATAGCAAAAGATGAACATGTATTAATATCAGCAGATTATAATCAAATAGAAATGAGAATTTTGGCTGATCTAGCAGATGTAAAAGAACTTAAAAGAGCTTTTAAAAATAATGAAGATATTCATTCATTAACTGCAAGCCAAATTTTTAATGTTGCAATCAAAAAAGTGAATGATGATCAAAGAAGAAAAGCTAAAGCAATCAATTTTGGAATAATATATGGTATTTCTCAGTATGGATTAGCAAAACAAATAAATGTATCTAACCATGAAGCTGAAGAATTTTTGAACTCTTATTTTGCAAAGTTTCCAGAAATTAAAGTTTATATGGATAAAACAATTAAATTTTGTAGAAAAAGTGGATATGTGAGTAATATTTTCGGTAGAAGGTCTCATTTTATAAATATTAATGATAAAAATTATAATGTAAGAAATTTTCAAGAGCGCGCAGCTATTAATGCTCCAATTCAAGGTTCTGCTTCAGAGATAATGAGGCTTGCTATGATAAGACTAAGCAAAAGATTAGAAGAAGAAAAAAACCAAAAAACAAAAATGTTATTGCAAATTCATGATGAATTAATCTTCGAAACCCCAAAAAATGAAGTTAAAAGAGTGAGTAAAATGATAGTTGAAGAAATGTCTAGTGTGGTTAAAAGCGATCTACATTCCTTTTCAATACCTTTAACTGTAGATTTGAATACCGGAGAAAATTGGGGAACACTGCATTAATTTAATTTAATTGCCCAAATTAGAACAATTTAGTATTTTTATATTAAAGTATGCATAAACAAACCATTGCTCTAGTAGATGATGACAGAAATATTCTAACAAGTTTAAGTATAGCTCTTGAAAAAGAGGGATTTAAAGTACAAACTTATATTGATGGTGAAAGTGCACTTATTGGTCTAACGAGAACTCCACCAGATTTAGCTATTATTGATATTAAAATGCCAAAAATGGATGGCGAAGAATTATTAAAAAAATTAAGAAAAAAAACATCATTACCTGTAATTTTTTTAACTTCAAAAGATGATGAAATAGATGAGTTATTAGGTTTAAAATTAGGTGCTGATGATTTTATAAAAAAATCAGGAGGTTTTTCAATTAAAGTTTTAATAGAAAGAATTAGAGTTCAACTTAGAAAAAAAGATTCTAAAGATATAATAGAAGAAAACAAAAGCATTATTTCTCATGGAAAATTAAAATTAGATCCCTCACAATTAGAGTGCGAGTGGGATGGAAAACAATTACCTGACAAATTAACAACTACAGAGTTCTTATTAGTAAAAGAACTTGCTAAAAGACCAGGGATTATAAAAGAGCGAGCACAACTAATGGATATAGCTTATAGGGAAGACACTGATATAGAAGATCGAACAATTGATAGTCATGTCAAAAGAATTAGAAAAAAATTTAAAAAAGTTGATCCAGAATTTTCAGCAATCGAAACAAGATACGGAAGTGGATATAGGTGGAATGTTAATTAATGTTTGCAAATCTACTTAAAAATTTATCTATTCTAAAAAAATTTTTATTCATTAACTTCATATTTTTTACCATAATAGGTTTATTTACATTTATATATTTAAAAAATGTTCAGCCAAATTTGATAAAAAAAAAATCTTCAAATCATATAGAGGTAATTAACAATACAATTGATAATTTAACAAGATTAGATGTAAAGTTTGTTGAAGAAGATATTAGAAAATTTTTATTTTCAACAAGATTTTTATTTCAAAATCTTGATAGAGTAATTTTTTTTGATAATCAATTAAATTTAGTAGGTGATACAGATACTCTGGATCTTGATCCAAGATCTTTTTCAAAAAGATTAGACACAGTTGAGTTAGAGATTTTAAATGAAAAAAAGACAAAAGAAATAACTGAAAAAAAAAATATAGATATAGGTAAGGAGAATTCTGTTTCACTAAAAGATATTTTGTTCAATTATGCCGGGTCAAAAAACTTTGGTATTCCTTTTACTTTTACTCAAGAGGAATTTAATAAATTCAAACTAACCACTATAAAAAATGTGATGCATAAAGGAGTTAACATTGGTTATCTTGCAATCACTGAGAATGCAAATGATATTAAGGCTGCAATTGATGAAAGAAAATCATTTGTTATCAGAACTGCTTTTGCTGTAGGTGTTGTAATCTTTATCTTTTCGTTTGTTTTAAATAGATACTTTCTGAAGCCTATAAAAAATTTAGTAAACTATACAAAAACAATTAAAGATAAAAATTTAAAAACAATAAATATCGATACACTAAAATTAAGAAATGATGAATTGGGTTTACTTTCAAATTCTTTAGATGATATGACACTTGAGCTACAAAAAAGAATCTCACATGCTGAAAATTTTTCTACAGATCTTGTTCACGAAATCAGAAATCCTCTTGCATCTCTCAAAAGTGCTTCAGAAATTCTTCATGATACAAATGATATTAATCAAAGAATCAAGTTGATTAATATTTTAAGTCACGATGTACAAAGAATTGAAAGATTAATTACCGATTATTCACAAATGCTTAAAGATGAAGTAGCCTTAAGTAAAGAAAAAATTAAAAAATTAGATATTGAGCCAATCATAAAATCTGTCGTAGATGATTTTAATAATATTTACAAATTAAAAAGAGGAATAAATATTACTTATCAAAACGATGGTAAAAATAAATATTTTATAAATGGAATAGAAAATAGAATAGAACAAATTATTGCAAATCTTTTGGATAATGCAATATCTTTTAGTCAAGACAATAAGGATGTAATAGTTAAAGTCTCTAAATTAGAGGATAATAAAGTTGCTATTAAAGTATTAGATGAGGGTCAAGGATTTAAGGAAAAAGATACAGATAAAATATTTAAGAGGTTTTACAGTAATAGACCAGATAAATTTGGACAACATTCAGGACTTGGTTTAAATATTGTCAAAAATTTAGTTGGTTTGCATAATGCATCAATTAAAGCATCTAATAGAATTGATCAGAAGGGTGCTAGTATGGAAATTATTTTTCCCAAGATATAAAGTGCTCTATTGATTAATTAATTCTTATTTGTTAAAACTTTTTAATGGAAGATTATAAAGTAAAAGATATATCTCAAGCAGATTTTGGTCGGAAAGAAATTTCAATAGCCGAGAGCGAAATGCCTGGACTAATGGCATTAAGAGAAGAATATGCGGGAAAACATCCATTAAAAGGAGCTCGAATTGTTGGCTGTCTGCATATGACTATACAAACAGCAGTACTAATAGAGACACTTGTTGATTTGGGTGCAGAAGTAAGATGGTCATCGTGTAATATTTTTTCAACACAGGATCATGCAGCAGCAGCAATAGCAAAAGCTGGTGTACCAGTATTTGCCTGGAAG
>CVSM01000105.1 GCA_001180065.1 Candidatus Pelagibacter communis | reverse complement strand
TTTTTTTTGGTATCTTTTGACTTAAAATTAAAGATTAATTTACTCATTATTTACTTTAATTAGTTGAAAATTTATAAAATTTTGGAAGGTTCTACATAGCATGTTGATAAGTTCCAATCTATTTTTTCTTAAATTTTCATTTTCTTCATTTACTTTTACATTATCAAAGAAATCAAAAACCTCCTTTTTAGCTGAAGCTAAAATTGATAAAGATTTTTCATAATTTTCGTCATTATTAATTTCAGAATAATATTTTTTAATTTCTACAATTCTTTTATACAAATTTTTCTCAAAATCGGTTTTAAAAATTGCAGGATCTGTTGAGTTTGTGATTATAACTTTACCATTATTAATTTCAAAATCTAATATATTTGATGCCCTTTTATAACTTGCAGTGATATCAAGTCCTTCTTGATGATTAATAATTTTATTAAGAATTTTAGCTTTTTCAAAAGATGAAAATAACTTATTAAGTGAAAAGGATGAAACTGAAGCATCAATTATATCATTACGAATTTGTTTTTCTTTCATATAATATCTGAATCTATCCTTCAAAAATGTACTAAGTTCTCTCTGAAGCTCAAGATTCATAAATTTATATCCTTGGTCTTGATATAAACTTGACGAATAAGTTAGTAAATCTTTTATTTTTAAATCTTTTTTATTTTCAATTACTGTTCTAATAATGCCCAAAGCTATTCTCCTTAATGCAAAAGGATCCTTCGAACTTGAGGGTTTTTCGTTAATACCAAAAAAACCAACTAAAGTATCAA
>CVSM01000104.1 GCA_001180065.1 Candidatus Pelagibacter communis | reverse complement strand
CTCGAGATATAGAGCTGGTAAAAGCGATATGAACTCAATGTCAAAAGCTTCTGAAATGAAAGTTGCTGATATGAAAGAGACTTTAAGTGGCTTTAAATTTCTAACACCTGAGGAAACTAAACAATCTATGGAAAGTGGAAATCTTGATGCATTCTTAAAAGGAATGGGAACACCAAGAGGAAACGTAGATACTAGTTTCTTACCTTTATAATCTAAGGGTTATTTAAATTTTAATAGGCGCCAATTGTAATAAATTGGTGCCTATTTTTTTATTAAGAATTCAAATATAAAGTCTCTTTATGAGTGATTTAATTTCACAAAATCTTAACATGATTTTTAAAACTCCAAAGGGAGAAACAGTTCACGCATTAAAAGATTTAAATTTTACTCTTAAAAAAGGAGAGCTTCTTACAGTCCTTGGGCCATCGGGTTGTGGAAAGACGACATTACTAAATATTACAGCAGGATTTATTAAACCAACTTCTGGAAGTATTACTTTAAATGATAAAGAAATAGATGGACCAGGAGTTGAGCGAGGAATGGTTTTTCAACAGGGTGCTTTGTTTGAATGGCTAACAGTTGCTGAAAATGTGAACTTTGGACTAAGAATGAAAAAAGAAGACCCAATAGAAACTCAGAAAAAAGTTGAAGAATGGTTAGAGATCGTTGGATTGAAAGGTTTTGGTAATACTCCAACTTATCAATTATCTGGAGGAATGCAGCAAAGAGTTGCTCTTGCAAGATGTCTAATCAATAATCCAGATTTGATTTTAATGGATGAGCCATTGGGAGCTCTTGATGCTCTGACAAGAGAAAAAATGCAATCACTTGTTTTAAAAATTTGGAAAGAAACAGGCAAAACAATTATCTTGATTACTCACTCTGTGGAAGAAGCTTTGTTACTAGGTGAAAGACTATATGTGATGGCTCCCAGACCAGGTCGAATACATAAAGAGTATAATCTACCTTTTGCTTCGATGGGATTAAAAGAAGATCTCAGAGAAATAAAAAAGAATAAAGAGTTTTCACAAAAACGTGAGGAAATTCTTGAAATGATTTGGAACATGGAAGAAGAAATTATGGGGAAAGAAAATTAGATGTTAACACAAATAGTAACTTTTTTGATTTTTTTTGCTGTAGTTGGCTGTATTCTTTATGGAAGAAGATTAATAAAAACTGAAAAAGTTGATGCAGTATTTGGAAATCCTGAAAGGGCTTTGGGTGGTACTCACTGGGTTATTGTTGGAAGTAGTTTTTTACTTTTAATTTGGCTTTATTATTCGTGGGATATCGCTAAAGGATTTTATCCAAAATCTGCAAATGAACTCTGTCAAGTTGCAAAAGTGAATGATTCTCTACTTGGATTAAAATATCAGTTTCCAATTGAGCAAAGAGAGTTCAAAAGCACTTCACAAATAAAAAAAGAAAATAAAAATTTAAATATAATTAAAAATGAAATTCAAAATTCTGAAGAACTTAATAGTCAACAAAAAACAATACTTATTAGTTATATTGATAAAACTAGTCAACTTATTCCATTACTTACAAATGAAGATAAAAAGTTAAGATACGAAATAAAAAAAAAACATAAATATTATAAAAAAGGAATTG
>CVSM01000103.1 GCA_001180065.1 Candidatus Pelagibacter communis | reverse complement strand
ACAGTAATATTTGGGAGTACAGGTCAATCTCAATTAATACCTATTTCAGAAAAAATTGACTTACTTAACAATCTATCAATAAGCAAGTATCAGGATAAACATATAATTGGCACAGGTCTAAACTCTTTAGGTGAAACAATAAATTTTATGAAGATAGCAACTTCATTGAACCTAAATAAATTTTTAATTATGCCTCCCGCTTATTATAGTTATGGTGATGCAGAGGTTTTGGACTTTTATTCTAGAATAATTGACTCTGTGCCAGATTGTAAAATTATTCTTTATAATTTTGAAAAACTAAGTGGTTATAAATTTAGTTTGAAGTGTGTAGAGACACTTGTTAATAAATTTCCAGAACAAATAATTGGAGTAAAAGATAGTTCTTACAATTTGTATGAAAATTTAAAGCTTAAAAATTTTTCTATTTTACCTGGTTCAGAAACTAAATTGCTAAAAGGCTTGGAATTAGGATGTACTGGTATAATAACTGCAACATGCAACGTTACAGCAGAATTATCTAGGCAGGTTTATGATGATTTTTTTGCAGGAAAAAATCAATTATATAATGATAAGTTATGTGATGTGAGAAGCATCTTTGATAAATATAATTTAATCTCTGCTTTACATACTTTCTGTGCTCAAAATGACAATATGTACAAAAATATTTTACCGCCGCTAAGTCTCTTAAATAAAAATGATGAAGATGAATTAATGAATAGATTAAAAGATTTAGAATTTTATAACAAATCAACCCTGGCGGCATAAAATGCAATTAGCAAGATTTCTCAATAAAGTTTTTAAAAAAGGTGGTTTTGTATTAACCGATGCTAATTCAAAAGATTATATTATAGGACAACCAAACAATAACCCTATTAAATTAAAGCTTTTAAATAAAAATCTTCATTATAAATTATTATTTCATCCTGATTTATATTTTGGTGAGGCATATACTAATGGTGAAATTGTAATTGAAAATGGGACGCTTACAGAATTTTTAGATCTTGCCTTAATGAATTTTGGAAGGGGAGAATTAAACTTTTTTAGTTATTTAATAAATAGATTAAGGGGATCATATAGATATTTAACTAACTTTAATTTTATTAAAAAATCTAAAATGAATGTATCTCATCATTATGATATTAAGGACGACTTATATGACTTATTTTTAGATCCAAAAAGACAATATTCGTGTGCATATTTTAAAAATGAAAATGACAGTTTAGAAACAGCTCAAAATAATAAAATTCAACATATAATTAAAAAATTAAATATAAAACCTAACCAAAAAGTTTTAGATATTGGATGTGGCTGGGGTTCACTTGCAATCGATATAGCAAAAAGTGCTCAATGTGAAGTAACGGGTATTACTTTATCAGAGAACCAACTTAATTATTGTAACCAAAAAGCTAAAGAATTGAATTTAGAAAATCAAATAAAGTTTAAACTAATGGACTATAGAGAATTAAATGAAAAATTTGATAGAATTGTAAGTGTTGGGATGTTTGAACATGTTGGAAGGAAATTTTATAAAAAATTTTTTAAACAAATCGAAAAAATGTTGAAAGAGGATGGGGTTTCACTGATACACACCATCGGATCTGTAAATCCTCCAAGAGATCCTCATCCATGGATTACGAAATATATTTTTCCTGGTGGTTATACTCCAAGCTTAAGCGAAGTAACCAACCCTATTGAAAAAGCTGGCTTAATAGTGACAGATATTGAGGTTTTAAGGCTTCATTATGCTCACACTTTGAGACATTGGAAAGAAAATTGCTTAAAAAATAAAGATAAAATTATCAAAATGTTTGATGAAAAATTTTTTAGAATGTGGGAGTTTTATCTTGCTGGTTGTGAAATGGCATTCAAGTGGGGAGATCAAGTTGTATATCAATTTCAACTTACTAAAGATTATAGATCAACACCTGTGACTAGAGACTATATTTATCAATAAATTATTGATAGGATCATTTCTTCTCAGAAATGAAAAAAAAACAAAAAAAATCAAAAGAAAAGACAAAAACTAAAAAGAAAAATAAAGTTACCAAAGTTAAAAGAAAAATAAATAGAATTAGAAAAAGCTCTAAAAAACAAAGAAAAAATAAGTTAATTAAAAAAAAGAAAAAAAATAAGTCTAAAAAACCAAAAAAAATCAATTACCAACTAAAAATAAAAAAAAAACAGAGAGATAGCTTAGTCTTGAAACTAGTTAAATTTCAATTATCTCTTAAACCTCAGTTTAATTTTAAATTTAATTTTGGTTTGGAAAAAAGCATTCAGAGTTTTTTTGACAAAATTTCAGAAACAATTTCTAACTACAAGATATTAAAAACCGATGAAAAAAGAAGAATAAAAATAGAAAAAATTGAAAGAGAGAGAAAAGAAAAAATTGAGAAAGCAAAAAAGAAAGAAGAAGAAGAAAATTTAAGATTAAAGTTGAAGGAACAAACGTTAAAAGAAGAGGAAAGATTAGAAAAACAGAGGACAAAAGACATAAAATTATTTTTAAGGAAAGAACAAGCGCTTTTAAGAATCGAACAAGCAGAAAAGCAAAAACAATTTTTAAAACAATTAAGATTAGAAAAACAAATTGAAAAATTCAGAATAAGAGAAGTCAAAGAATTAGAAAAACTTGAGAAAATTTCATTAAAAGAAAAAAGAGAAGACTATTCAGGGTTACAGGAAAGAATTGATAAACTAAAAGAGAAATACAGATTACTCAGGGATCAAAAAATCAAAGAAAGAGTTGAGGCGCTAGGTGTTAAACTTCAAGGTGACGAGGACAGAGAAACTTTATTAGAAAAGGAAAAGGAATATACTTTAGCGAGACAAAAAATTGAATTTGCGCTTGAAAGTTTTTACAGAAGTGCAAGCAGTTTAGTATTTCAACTAAATAAGAGACACATTACACGAGACATGTCTATTTTTAGATGCATAGATAGACGATTTGAAACTGGAGAAGTTTTTATTAAATGGGACGAGTCATCAGATGATGAGTGGTTATTATTAATTTATATCAAAAATAATTCTCCAGACGAAGGAATTGTCATTGAGGATAAAACAAACCCAGAAAAAAATCTTTCCCATGAGTTTAGAAATGTGGACATTTTTAAAGCTTCAGATACCATGGTAGACTCTTTAACACAGCTCATTGCTAGGAAAAGAGCCAAAAATAATAATTAAACATTTATATTTAATTAGATATTATCTTATATGATTTTAGGATCTGCATTTTTAATAATTTTATATTTAATTTTCAGATACATTATTGCGTGGATCACATATTATAACAATTTAGACCCAAGACTTGGTGAAAGTACTTGGCGATTTACTTATGATTATCCAGTAGTTGGTGAGAGAGACATTTCTGATTTGGATGATAAGAATTTTGTTAGATTAAGAAGAAAAAAAAATAAAATTATATTACTAATGTACTCAATAGTCTTAGTAATGTTTGTATCCTCTATGTCTTTATTAAGCAAATTTTTATTATTTTTTACAAGTTAGATTTTTTTAGCTGCTTTTTATTTTTTAGGTAAAGAAAAAAGGCTATTATTTCATATACAATTGAAAATATACTAAAGATGATTGGTAATTTAAAAAATTTATAGAGAAATTTATATTTGGGCATTTTTTTCCATAATAATAAAAATGCCTCTGCACCTCCTAAAACTTTCTCACCTTCTTTGACATGAAGCCTTCTTAAAAGTTGTTTACTGTCTTTGGAGGTTTCTTTTTCAGCTAGCTGATTATCTGTAATATCAACCCAATCAATTTCATCTATTTTTTCTTTTTTATAAAGATCAATTTCGGCCTTACAAATTTTACAAGAATTATTAAAATAAACTTTCATAATAAGAGAATTTATTACTAATTTGTCTCACATATGTACATGTGTAAAATACTCTAGTTGAAAATTTTATGAAACAATCTATTTAATGTCTCTTATGAGTAATTTCTTTGAAAAATCTGACCTATCTAGAAAAGAGGCTGAAAGTATTATTTCAGACACTTTGCAAAAATGTGATGATGGCGAATTGTATCTGGAAAATTCAAAATCTGAGTCGATATTATTAGACGATAACAAAATTAAAAATTCAAGTTATAACTCAGATTTAGGATTTGGTTTTAGGGCTATATCTGATGAAGTGGTTGCTTATTCTCATTCTAATGAAATTTCTAAAAATTCTTTAAAACAATCCTCAGAAAATTTAAAGTCAACTTTAAAATCTGTCAAAGGTACTTATAATCATGAAATTCCTAAATCAAATAAAAAGTATTATGACAATATTAATCCTATTGAGCAAAAATCTCTTAATGAAAAAATTAAAATATTGAACGATGTAAATGATTATTTACGATCTAAAGGTGATAAAGTTAAACAAGTTACAGCTAATTTTTTGGGAGAGCAAAAGTCTGTAGAAATAATTAGATCTGGTGGAGAGACTTTGTCAGATGTCCGTCCTTTAGTAAGATTTAATGTGTCAGTTATGGTGGAGAAAGATGGCAGAAAAGAAACAGGTGTATACGGTGTTGGTGGAAGACAATCTTATGACTCATATTTAAAAGATGAAAATTGGAAAAGTGTTTGTGACGAAGCTTTAAGAATAGCATCAGTAAATTTAGAGAGTAAACCCGCGCCAGCAGGTGAGATGAAGGTTGTACTCGGACCTGGGTGGCCAGCAATATTAATTCATGAGGCTGTTGGTCATGGATTAGAAGGAGATTTTAATAGAAAGAAAACTTCAGCATTTCATAATTTAATGGGCCAAAAAGTTGCTAGTGAGGGAGTTACAATTATTGATGATGGTACCATTGATAAAAGAAGAGGCAGTCTTACAATTGATGATGAGGGAACACCAACAGAAAAGACTGTTTTAATTGAAAATGGAATTTTAAAAAATTTCATGCAAGACAGACTTAACGCACGTTTGATGAAAACAAGATCTACTGGTAGTGGAAGAAGAGAAAATTATAGACATATAGTTCTACCAAGAATGAGAAATACAATGATGCTAAGTGGTAAGCAGACCCAAGAAGAAATGATTAAATCTGTCGATAAAGGTATTTTTGCAGTTAGTTTTGGTGGTGGACAAGTTGATATTACATCTGGAAAATTTGTATTTAATTGCACTGAAGCTTATGAAATTGTTGATGGTAAAATTGGATCACCAATTAAGGGTGCAACGTTAATTGGTGACGGTCCTTCAATTTTAAAAGAAGTTTCTATGGTAGGGAATGATATGATGATGGATCCCGGTATTGGGACATGTGGTAAAGCTGGACAGGGTGTCCCCGTAGGTGTAGCGCAGCCATCAATATTAATCGATAAGATGACTGTAGGCGGTACGAAACTTTAAATGGTTAAAGATCAAGAATTTTTAAAGAAAAAAGCATCATATTGTTTAGATTTAGCGAAGAAATTAGGTGCAACAGACTCAAGTGTGGTTGTAAAAAATTCAGTTTCTGAAACTGTTAATTTTAGAAATAAAAAATTGGATGAAGCTAACAGGTCAGATGATCTAGGCATAAGTATCACTACTTACGTTGGTAAAAAAAAATCATCAATATCTTCATCTAATTTACTTTCTGATAATTTGAATATTTTGATCGAAAAATGTGTAGAAACTACAAAAAATACTCCTGGGGATGAATTCAATTCTTTACCGGACAAAGATTTATTGGCAAAAGAGGCTAAAGATTTAGATCTCTATGATGATAGCCACATAGCGAATGATCAAAAAATAGATTATTTAAAAAAATTAGAGGCTGCTGCTTCAAACGATAAAAAAATTGTTAATACTGAGTCTAGTTTTACTCAAAATAAATCTAATTTTGTTTTAGCTAACAGCGAGGGTTTTTGTGATGGTTACAAAACATCTTCATTTACGGCATCAAGTGTAACAGTTGCAAAAGATGAACAAAGCATGGAAAGAGATTATGAATATTCTAGTAAATGTTTTCTTAAAGACCTAGATGATGCAGATGAATTAGGCAATTTAGCTGCTAATCAAACCATTAGAAAATTAAGTCCAAAAAAAATTGGGAGTGAGAAAATTGCTATAATTTTTGATAAAAGAATAGCTAAGGGAGTATTAAATACTTTTGCAAGCGCTATTTCTTCATCAGCAATATCAAGAGGAACTTCTTTTTTAAAGGATAAAGTTAATCAAAAAATATTCTCAGATAAAATTAATGTATTTGACAAACCTGATATGCTCAAAGGATTAGGCTCAAGAAATTTTGATAGTGAAGGGGTAAAAACCGACACACTTAAATTAGTGGATCAAGGAATTTTGAAACATTATCTGATTGATACTTACAATGGAAAAAAATTAAATCTTAAATCTAATGGAAGATGTGGAGGAACAAGTAATCTTTATTTTGAGAATGGAAATATTAATTTTAAAGATTTACTGAATTCACATTCAAAAAGTCTTTATATTACAGAAACCATAGGACATGGAAGTAATATTGTGACCGGAGATTATTCAGTTGGAGCAACCGGGTTTTTAATTGAAAATGGTGAGTTTAAATATCCAATAAATGAAATTACTATAGCAGGTAATTTTAAAGACATGTTTCAAAATATTACCTTAGCAAATGATTTAGAGTTCAAATATACAACTAACTCACCAACCATGTTAATAGAGGGAATGGTTGTTGCTGGTAAATGAGTGAATTTTGTATAATTGGTTCTGGAATATCTGGATCCACAATTGCAAATCTTCTTAATAAAAAATATTCAGTAATTTTGTTCGATAAAGCAAGAGGCCCTGGGGGTCGTGCATCCTTTAAAAGAATAAAAGGCAAAACAGGCTTTGATCATGGCACTCAGTATATTTCACCAAAAACTAAGGAATTTAAAAAATTTACTAAAGATTTAATAAAAAAAAGAATTTTAAAAGTATGGAGAGGCAAACATGTTTTTCTTAATTCAAAAAAAAAAGAGGATAAAAAACATTTAAAAGTAATTGGTAAAAATGGAAATAATGATATTAGCAAACATTTGCTAAAGAAAATTAATTGCAACTATCACAGTGAATTAAAAAAAATTTATTATAAAAATAAACTCTGGTATTTGTTATTTGACGATGGAAAATTAAGATCCTTTAAAAACTTAATTTTGACTTGTCCTTTTCCACAATTAAAAAAACTTTCTAAGAAATTTATTAATAACTCTTTTTTAAGAAAATCAATAAAAATGGATGCAAATATTACTACTATGATTGCAATAAAAAAAAACAAGAATTCAAATAGTAGCTATCTTTTTGAAGACTCAATTCTTGGCTGGGCAGGAAATGAAAACTCAAAAAAAAGATTTAAATCAAAATATGATTTATGGACTCTTCAAAGTACATTTGAATGGGCAAATAAAAAGATTAATAAAAACAAGAGTAATAAAAAAGAAAATTCACAAATTATGATCGATAAATTTTTTAAACTTTCAAATATCAAAAGAACAAAAATTTATTATTCACTTAATCACGGCTGGCGATACTCTTCAAATTCGAGACCATTTAAAATTAAAAGTTATTGGGATCCTAGGAAAAGATTGGGTGTTTGTGCCGATTGGTTTGTAGGACCTAGATTAGAGTCTGGATGGATAAGTGCACATGATTTATTTAGAAAAATCTCAAGATAAATTAATTAAAATTTTTTAATTTATATTCCCAATTACCCATTCTTGAATAGGATACTTTTAATATCATTAAATTTTTACGATCATACCAAATATCAAAATCTAATCTTTTATCTTTCGGTATACTCATGTCTTTAGACTTCAGTGTAAAATGATCAACATCATAAACTTTTCCATAAAGATCTATTTTTCCTTTACCTAAAAAAGTTACCACTTGATCCTTAATACTCCCTGAGATAGGACTTATTTGAGAACTTGCTTGTAAAATTTTGTGATTCCACCAATTTCCAATCATGTTATCAGCTGAGGCTTCTCCACTATAAGAAGAGCCTTTAATATCAAATTTTTTATTTTTTTGGTCAAATGTTAAATTAACAAACTTCTTTTTATCATTTTGTAAAGTTTTAGAATTATAAGAAACTAATTGATCTTTGAAATATTTTTCCTCGCTATAACCTTCAACCTGGAAAACTGTTGCTCCCAAAAGTTTAACTACAAACTTAATTTGATTAGTAACAATAGTTTCTGATCCATTTCTATTGAAAAAATAATGATTATAGCCAATAAGTTCACCATTTCGAAAAATCTCCATCTCAATTTTGTTGTATTTAATGTAATGTCCAATATGAGCGATTGAATTTGCTGGATAAATAAAAAGAAATAAAATGACTATAATTTTTTTCATTTAACAACTAGTTTAATAGACTTTATTAACAATAGAAATAACTTATTAAAATGTTTTTAAAAATTAAGAAAATACCAAGGGTCAATTGGAGTTCAGATAAGCCTTACAATTTTAAACCAAAATTCTCTACATTCTTTTTTTTATGTTTTGGCTTGATGTTATTTGGTCTTGGAGAAGGTCTATTAATTGTATCTTTTACTGGTGCTTCTCCATGGAGTGTTTTAGCTCAAGGTATCTCTTTAAATGTTAACTTGAGTATAGGAACAATAACATTCTTGATTAGTGTTGCAGTTTTAATTTTGTGGATACCGCTTGGTCAAAAACCAGGGATGGGAACAATACTTAATGCAATCATTATTGCATTGATGATTGATCTTTGTATAAAATTTGTTCCAACCCCATCTAATTACTTTTATCAATTAATTCTGGCAATAATTTCAGTAATAACCGTCGGGATTGGTGGAGGTATTTATTTAGTATCTAATCTTGGAGCTGGACCAAGAGATGGTTTGATGATTGGTCTCCAAAAAAAAACAAATTTACCAGTTGCTGCCGTAAGAGCATTCTTAGAAATTTCTGTTGTAAGTATCGGTTGGTACCTAGGTGGAACTGTGGGTGTGGGAACTTTATTGTTTGCCTTTGGAATCGGTCCTTGTGTTGCTTTAGGCCTGTATTTAGTTGATAAAATTTTCGATTAAGCTGCAGCGCCTGATTTTTCACTTCTTTTTCTTTCGTGCGGATCGAGAATGGCTTTTCTCAATCTACAAGAGTCTGGAGTGATTTCCAAAGCCTCATCAGTATTTAACATGCTTAATTGTTCTGCGATGGACATTTTTCTTACTGGTGTTAAAACGACATTTTCATCTGTACCTTGTGTTCTCATATTAGTTAATTTTTTGCCCTTCATTACATTAATAATCATATCTCCAGGTTTAGGAGATAATCCCACAATCATACCTGGATAAACAGGATCATTATGAGTTACAAACATCTCTCCTCTAGCCTGTAAATTAAATATTGCAAATGCAACTGCTTTTCCTTGTTCCATTGAAATAAGTGCACCATTTCTTCTACCTTCCATTTCACCCTCAAATGGTCCATATGCATGAAAAATTCTGTTTATCACGCCATTACCTTTTGTAAGTGTTAGAAACCGGCTTGTGTATCCCATTAATCCTCTTGTTGGTGCATGAAAGATTAATCTTTTTTTATTTTTACCAGTATCTTTTAATTCTATTAATTTACCTTTTCTTCTATTCATGGAGTCAATAATTTTTGATGAATGTTCTTCATCTAGGTCCATAGTTATTTCTTCTATTGGTTCAAGTTTGCTACCGTTTTCATCTTTTTTATAGAGAACTTTTGGGGGACTAACTGTCATTTCAAAACCTTCTCTTCTCATCTGAGTGAGTAATATTTCTAACATTAATTCGCCTCGACCGCTTACAACAAAAGAATCGTTACCCTCATTTTCTGTAAAAGTAATTCCAACATTATTCTGCGCTTCTTGAAGCAACCTATCTCTTATTTGAGTACTTGTAAGTTTTTTACCCTCAGTTCCTGCAAGAGGAGATGTGTTTACGGTAATGGTAATAGACATTGTTGGTGGATCGATTGGAGTAGCTTTGATAGGATCATTTACCTCAAGATCACAAATTGTGTCAGCAACATTTGCTTTTTCTAAACCAGCGACAACTACAATATCTCCCGCCTCACCGATTTCGATTGGTACTTTTTTTGTGCCCTCATATCTAAAAATTTTAGTAAGTCTTCCTTCATCTACTTTTTCACCCTTTAGATTTATTGCTTTGATCGATTGATTAGCTTTTGCAGTTCCTTGAGCAATTCTTCCGACTAAGCTTCTACCTAAGAAATTGTCCGCATAAAGAAGAGTAGATAGCATCGCAAAAGGTTTTGTTTTATCAAGTTTAGCTGGTTTTACATGATCAATAATTTGATCTAATAAAGGATTTAA
Organism: Candidatus Pelagibacter communis; assembly: GCA_001180065.1. GTDB lineage: Bacteria > Pseudomonadota > Alphaproteobacteria > Pelagibacterales > Pelagibacteraceae > Pelagibacter > Pelagibacter ubique_G. Next base: position 899 of record CVSM01000103.1, on the reverse strand, counting down.
ATTTTCTCTCGGACCATCAATTTCTTTATCAGCCCAACCGGATCTTCCACTTGCATATAAAACAGGAAAGTCTAGTTGATCTTCATTTGCATCTAAACTTACAAATAAATCAAAAGTCTCATCTAAAACTTCATTGGCTCTTTGATCTGATTTGTCTAATTTATTTATTACAACAATCGGTTTTAAGCCTTGTTTTAAAGCTTTAGATAACACGAATTTTGTTTGAGGCATAACTCCTTCAGCAGAATCTATTAAAAGTAATGCGCCATCTGCCATGCTTAAAACTCTTTCAACTTCTGCTGCAAAATCTCGGTGACCTGGGGTATCAATAATATTTATTCTTGAATCTTTCCAATTTATAGATGCAGGTTTTGCTAAAATTGTTATTCCTCTTTCTTTCTCAAGTTCACCTGAATCCATTAATCTTTCGTCAACAACTTCATTTTCCCTGAATGAACCACTTTGTTTCATTAGATTATCAATTAAGGTAGTTTTTCCGTGATCAACGTGTGCGATTATGGTGATGTTTCTAATATCTTTGCTCATAAATCCTGGCTCTTATACCTTAAAAATTTTTTTTGAAAACTTTAAAAAAGCCAATAAATATTGGGATTTTGATCAAAAAATGTCGTTATTTTGTTTTTTTTGCCTTTTCTCTTTTTAATCTTCTTTTTTCTTTTAGAGTAAATTTTGGTTTTTTATTAAGACTAGAGTCCTTGAACGATTTCCCGCTGTATCTTTTTGACATTAAATTATTTTAATATTTCTAAAAAAAAAGGCCATCAAAAGATGGCCTTTAAATTCTTTATATTTGAGATTGGGTTACATTCCCATTCCACCCATTCCTCCCATGCCGCCCATGCCGCCCATTCCTCCAGGCATTCCAGCAGGAGCTGCAT
>CVSM01000102.1 GCA_001180065.1 Candidatus Pelagibacter communis | reverse complement strand
CTCTGCTCCACTCTATTATAGAGGATTTAAAAAATCTTTATGCACATCTCTCAATCATGTTGTTTGCCACGGTATTCCATCTGAGGATAGAATTTTAGAGGATGGAGATGCTCTAAATGTTGATGTAACTGCAATTATTAATGATCATTATGGTGATACTAGTAGAATGTTTTGTATTGGAAAAACTTCTGTGAAATTAAATAATTTAGTTAATGCCACATATGAGTCTATGATAAAAGCAATTAAGATTTTAAGACCAGGAAAGAAACTTGGAGATATCGGTTATGAAATTCAATCATATGTGGAAGAGAGAGGTTTTTCAGTAGTAAGAGATTTTTGTGGACATGGCATAGGAAATGTTTTTCATGAGTCTCCAAATATTTTACATTACGGCAAAAAAAATACAGGAATTGAACTAAAACCTGGAATGACATTTACTATTGAACCAATGATCAATGCGGGTAAATTTGATACTAAAGTACTTAATGATGGTTGGACGGCAGTTACTAAGGACAAATCTTTATCAGCACAATTTGAACATACAGTAGGAATTACCGAAAATGGTTATGAAATTTTTACAGAATCTGATAAAGGTTATACAAAGCCTCCATATATATAATTAATGATAAAAAGATATTCTCGAAAAGAACTTACTGATATTTGGTCAGAAGAAAATAAGTATAAAATATGGCTTAATGTTGAGATAGCTGCAGCACAAGC
>CVSM01000101.1 GCA_001180065.1 Candidatus Pelagibacter communis | reverse complement strand
CTATGAATGCTCAAAATAAGCAGAATTATAAATTCCAGGAGTTAATACAACCATGTGAGGATTGGCGTTTTTTTTTGGAATGCACTCAACCATGCAGTTATATAGTTTATTTGTATACTGATGGATTGATGAAACTTTATATCTTGTAAATAGCTCCGGAAAAACGTCTCTCATAACCATTCTATTTTCAAGCATATATGAAACACCTGAAGGCACTCTAAGATTATCTTCAAGAACCAAATATTCCCCATTTTTATTTCTAATTAAATCAATCCCAGATATATTCGACCAAGCTTTAAATTTTGGTGAAAAACCATCACACTGTTTTACGTAATAAGGGGATTTAAAAATTAAATCCTCAGGAATTATTTTGTCTTTAAAAATTTTTTTTTGGTTGTAAACATCATCTATAAAAAGATTGAGAGCTCTAGCTCTTTGTTTTAAACCTTTAGAAATTTTATTCCATACAGGCTTAGGTATTATTCTTGGAATGATATCTAAAGGCCATTTTTTTTCTTCAGCTCTATTATTTGCAGCATAAACTCTAAAATTGATTCCTCTAGCACTAATCGTACTTTGACAATTTTTTTCAATTTCTTGAAGCTTTTTTTTTCCGTATCTTTCAAGAATACTAGATATTATTTTTGCATGTTTTCTTAGTTTATTATCTGCTGTAAAATAACCATCATAAGCATTTTTGGCGTTATAATCTTTCCATAATTTAGAAGACATTCAGTATCATCTAATTTTAAACTAATTAATTCAATTGTATAATTGTTATACCTGTTATGTAAGAAATAGATTATACATTAATCAAATTTAGAAATATTGCTTAAAACTAATGACTTATTGTATTGGAATAAAGGCTAATGACGGTCTTGTTTTTGCATCAGACTCGAGAACTAATGCAGGATTAGATAATGTAAATATTTACTCTAAAATGTTTACTTATGATGTTGGCGATAGAACAATCATTATAGTTACCTCAGGAAATTTAGGAACTTCGCAAGCAGTTTATAAATCGATTGAAAACGATCTGAAAAATACATCAGGAATTTTAAATCTGAATACTTGTAAAGATTTTGATCAAATTGCTTCTTATGTTGGCTCACTTAATATAAAACACTCAATACCAAAAGGTATTAACACAGATACAGTTTTACTTGGTTCAACATTTATAGTTGGTGGTCAAATTAAAGATCAACCTATGGAGCTTTATTTAATCTATCCTCAAGGTAATTATATTAAACCAGCAGACAGTAAACCCTATTTAGTGATAGGTGAAGTTAAATATGGTAAACCAATTTTAGATAGAGTTATTAAACCTGACGTTTCAATTGGTGACGCTTCTAGATGTGCTTTAATTTCAATTGATTCAACTTTAAAAAGTGACTTAACAGTAGGACCACCAATTGATTTTGTTGTTTATAAAAAAAATAAATATAAAATATTGTCTCAAAAATGTTTAAATATCTCAGATGATGAGTATTCAAAAGTATGCAATCAGTGGTCTGATGGTATTTTTAAAATTTTTAATTCTTTTCCAAGATTTGATTGGGAAAAGTAATTTATCTATTAGAAAGCCAAATTGTTTGACAGGGATCTAGTTTAATTTTTTTATCAAGTGTAAAAAATATTTTACTCCCAAGTAAGTCTTTATATTTTAAGAATTTTTTATTAATTTTGAAATATTGCATTTTGGATGAAAGATTTGTTATGCAAATTATGGTTTGTTTTTTATCAATACTTTCTCTTTTAAAAGAAAATATTCTTGGTCCGAGATTAATACTTTCTCTATTCGCGTTAGGGTGAAATGCTTTTTGTTTTCTTTTTATACTTAATAAATTAGAAATTTTTTTATAAAAGTAGCTCTCTTTAGATTTTTTGTTATTAAGTTTATTCATAATATTTTTTGAATTCCATTTGTATCTGTTAACGTCACGATTATTTCCAGTAATCACAAATTTTGCTTCATCATTAGATTTTCCAAAAATGGAGTTTAAATAAATTGCTGGTACACCTTCAAATGCTACCAATATTGAATGAGCAGAAATATACCTTTCATATGCGAACTTACCATCGTCATAATTAGTTTTTTTTAGAGCATCAAATACAGTTATATTTGCCTCATAAACCTTTTTTGATTTATTTTGAATCTTTCTATATGAAAATTTCGATCCATTTTTTTTTAATCTGTTAAGAAAATTTTTCAAAACTTTATTACTAAATATTCCTTCAGTGGGTCTCATTCCAATACCATCATGAGATGCAATGAAATTTAAATAACAATTTCCATTTTTACTTTTTGGAAGTTTTTTACTCCAATTATAAAGATACGAGTTATTTTCAAATAAAAAAGCATGAATTAATAAAGGTGGTAAAGAAAAATTATATATCCAGTTTGCTTCATCATTATTTCCAAAGTAAGTTAAATTTTCTTTTTCAGGCAAGTTTGTTTCTGTAACTAATAGGGTTTGAGTATTAAGCAAGCTAGAGATTATTCTTAGAAGTTTTATAATTTCATGTGTCTTCTTTAAGTTAATACACTTCGTTCCACTTTCTTTCCAGAGGTAAGCAACTGCATCTAATCTAAAAATAGTTACTCCATGATTAATTAGGTTAATCATGATCTTTATAAAACGCAATAAAACTGCAGGATTTTTAAAATTTAAGTCTAACTGATCTGGACTGAATGTTCGCCAAAGATAATCAGTTTTATTAAAAATATTTATTTTTTTTAATAGTTTATGATCTCTTGGCCTTACAACTTTTGAAGCATTAAATTTAGAGTCTACTGTTAAAAAATAATCTTTACCGGGTCTTTTTGCTTTTAAAAAATTTTTAAACCACAAGCCTCTTGCAGACGAATGATTAATAACGATATCCGCCATCACATCAGTCTTTTTAGAAAAATTTTTTATATCAGACCATTTGCCAAGTTTACCATCAATTTTGTAATGGTCTTTTACTGCAAAACCACTATCACTACTTGAAGGATAAAATGGTAAAAAGTGAATAGTATTAAAATTTTTACTTAATTTTTTTTGAAAGAAGTTCTTAAATACTTTTATTGAATGTTTTTGATCTGAATTAAAAATACTATCTCCATAGCATATAAGCAGAGATGTTTTTTCAGATATAAATCTTTTCTTTTTTTTATTTTTTTTATTAAACTGGTTTATTAGCTGTAAAATTTCATTAGTAAAAAAGTTCACACCTTTTTTATCGCAGTGCGACTGGTAAATATTATTTAGTTTAGAGTAAATCTTTCTTTGATTTGTTTTGGATAACATTAGCAATATTTCTTGTTATCCTCATTAACAACTCTTTCTAATCTTCCTAAAAAATCAGGTATGGCACTTTTAACTCTACTCCAAGTAGGTATAAATGGTGTATCCATTGGATTGAGAATAAATGCTTCTCCAGCCTTCATTATGTTAATTGCAAATAATTCAACAGCTTTCTCTTCTGTATGAGAGTCAAATTTTAATCCATTCATATATGCATCACTTCGATAAATATCGATTAAATCTAAAGCTGATCTATAATAGGTTGCCTTCAAAGATCTAAATTTCTCCCTGCTAAATGTATTTCCTTGGGTAGCTAATTTTTTTATAAATGTTTTAATTATATCAATGGACATTCTAGATAACCCTTTTGTTTCATCGTCACTAGATAAAATTTGATGTTTATGATCATAAGTATCAGCTAAATCAACCTGACAAATGTTTTGAGGAGAAAAACTTCTTTGCATTTCAGATAAAATACCAACTTCAATTCCCCAATCAGATGATATTCTTAATTCTGGTAAAACATTCCGTCTAAAGGAGAATTCGCCAGCTAAAGGATATTTAAAAGATTTCATAAACTCTAAATAGCTACTTTTACCAATAGTTTTCTCAAGAGCAGTTAATAAAGGAAACACAAGCAATCTTGCAACACGACCATTCATTTTTCCGTTT
>CVSM01000100.1 GCA_001180065.1 Candidatus Pelagibacter communis | reverse complement strand
GAAAAATGTGCTGCTTGTCATTCGATTGTAAAAGGTGGTAAGAATAATATTGGTCCAGCGCTGTATAATGTAGTTGGAAGAAAGGTTGGAGCAGTTAATGATTATAAATATTCTAAGGCACTATTAAATTATGACAAGTCATGGTCATTTGAAGAATTAAATGGTTATTTATTGAAACCATCTAAATGGATTAAAGGCACTAAAATGGCTTTTGCTGGACTTAGAAAAGAAAAAGACAGAGCATCAGTTATAAAATATTTAAATCAAAATTCAGATAATCCTAAACAACTACCGTAATTTTCCAAAACAATATAACAGAATACTTTTTTGTACATGAACTCTATTAAGAGCTTGTTGCCAAACTTTGGATTTTTTACTGGAGAAAACTTTTTCGTCTACCTCATCACCTCTAGGTAAACAATGTAAAAATGAGTAATCTTTCTTGGCATAGTTTAAAAGTTTTTGAGTAATTCTAAATTTCTTAAAATCGTTTAATTTCTTTTTTTTATTAACTTTGTCATTTAAAGAAATTACCTTATCTGAAAATATTACATCAGCATTTAAAACAGCTTTTTTAGCATCATTATATATGAAAATCTCTTTATTAGTTTTTTTTGCCCAAGCTAACAAAGACTTGTTAGGTTGATAATATTTTGGGCATCCAACACTAAGTTTAAAGTTAAATTTTACCGATGCAGAAATTAAACTATTTAAAACATTATTTGAGTCACCAATCCAAGCAATATTTAACTTTGAAATAGGTTTTTCTTTAATTTCCTCTACAGTAAATATATCTGACAAAATTTGAGTTGGATGTGAAAATGGACTTAGACCATTTATTAATGGTATTGTCATATATTTTTTAAAATTTTTGATCTTAATATCACTGTCAGTTCTTAACATGAAGCCATCGCCATAAGTTGAAAGTATCTTTGCAGTGTCTGCGAGAGATTCTCCACCTTCACCAAGATGCAGCTCATTAGGTCGTAATGTTAATGTTCCACCGCCAAGTTGTTTTATTGCTAGATAAAAACTTAATCTTGTTCTCAAACTAGATTTTTCAAACATTTGAATCAATAATTTACCTTTTAAAGGTGCATCTTTATCGGTCTCTAGATGACTCAATTTTTTTCTAGAAATTTTTCTTTTTTTAGCATCAACTAAAATTTTTCTAAGATCTTTTGAAGGAATATCCTTTAAATTTAAAAAGTGTTTCATTTTACCCAAGCTCTATACAAACTTTATTGATTATTTTTATAGCTTGATCGAGCTCATTTTTTTTTACATTTAAAGGAGGTAAAATACGAACAACATTTTCAGCTGCACGTATAGTCAACAATTTATTTTCTGCTAATTTCTTAATAAAAACAGATTGATCATCATATAATTGTATCCCTATTAATAAACCTCTTCCTCTTATTTCTTTAATTACATTGGGATATTTATTTTTGAGGTTATTTAAATTTGAGATAAAATATTTTGATAATCTTTTTACATTGTCTAAAAATTTTTTACTTGAAACTATATCCATAACTTTATTACCAACTGACATAGCTAATGGATTTCCACCAAAAGTAGAACCATGAGTTCCAGGTATCATGCTTTTAGCAACTTTTTTGTTCATCAGAACTGCACCAATAGGAAATCCACCACCTATTCCTTTTGCTATTGGCACGATATCCGGTTTTACCTTTGCTTTTTCAAAAGCAAAAAAATCACCAGTTCGTGAAATCCCACACTGAACTTCATCTA
>CVSM01000099.1 GCA_001180065.1 Candidatus Pelagibacter communis | reverse complement strand
AAATTCGTATTTTTGGTTGATATATTGTTTCCTGTACAATAAATTTTTAAAGGTTTTTCGTTTATTAACCACATTATTAGATCTATCATATGAATTCCAGCTCCTAAAGTTAAAGAGTAATTAAAAATCTTAGATCTCCATTGAAATAATTTATGAATTCTTCCCCATAAATAATCTGCCTCAATATAAAAAATATCTTTTCTATTTATGTTTTTTTTAAAAAAATTAAATAATGAATTAGTCCTCAAGACTAAATTAGATATCATCTTAACTTTTTTATTTTTTTTTAAAAGTTGATTTATTTTCTTCAATTGAAGAAGAGTTAAACACATTGGTTTTTCAACTATAAAATTCTTATTATTTTTAAAGCACTTTAATATTTGATTAAAATGGAAATTGTCATAGCTTGCAATTGAAACTAAATTGATTTTCGTGTTTTTAAAAATTAAATTTTCATTATCAGTAACAATTTTTTTTGGATATTTTTTTTTTAAATATTTTAATTTTTTTTTATTTTTCTCACAAATAATCAAAACTTTTGATAAGTTATAATTTTCTATAGCTTCAACATGTTTCTCACCAATTCCCATCCCAATAACTGCTGCTAGTATTTTCATTTTTTTAAACTAAAATTTGCGAATTCATTTTTTCCAAATTTTTTTAACAACTTCTTTAGATCTTTTTTAAAGTCTACTGAAAATTTAAAATTTCTAAATTTAATATTCTTTACATAAAAATTAAAAATTTTAAATTTTTTTTTATTATTATAAAAATATTTAGTTACATGCTCTTTCTCTTCAAGAGTTAATTTGTATTTTAAAATCTTTTTTAATGTATTTACTCTTATAAGTTCAACTGATTGTCCTGAGGGACAGCTTCTCTTATAAGTATTAGTAATTACATCAATTTTTTTCTTTTTATGAATTTT
>CVSM01000098.1 GCA_001180065.1 Candidatus Pelagibacter communis | reverse complement strand
CTCTTCCGATCTGAGGAAAAAAAACCTACTGTACAAGTAGGTGATCCATTTACAGAAAAACTTTTATTGGAAGCGTGTTTAGAACTTATGGCAGGAGACTCAATTATATCAATCCAAGATATGGGAGCTGCAGGTTTAACATCGTCTAGTATTGAAATGGCATCTAAGGGAAATTTAGGAATTGAAATTAATCTTAATAAAGTCCCTTGTAGAGAAACAAAAATGTCACCTTATGAAATTATGCTTTCTGAAAGTCAAGAAAGAATGTTGATAGTTTTAGAAAATGGAAAAGAAGAACAAGCTAAAAAGATATTTGATAAATGGAATTTAGATTTTGCAGTGATTGGAAAAACAACAAACACAAAAAATATTGAATTATTTTTTGATAATGAAAGAGTTGCAAATATACCTGTAAATACATTAGTTGAAAATTCTCCGATGTATGATCGTAAATGGAAAAAATCTAAACTACCAAAAAAAAATATAGTCAAAAAAGATGCTTTGAAAAAATTAAAGATAAAAGATGTATTAAAAAAGATTTTATCAAATCAAAATGTTTGTAGCAAAGAGTGGATATGGCAACAATATGATCACACAGTAATGGGTGATACTATCCAAAAACCTGGTGGAGATTCAGGTGTTGTGAGAGTTCATGGAACAAACAAAGCAGTAGCCGCTTCTGTAGACTCTTCAGCTGTGTATTGTT
>CVSM01000097.1 GCA_001180065.1 Candidatus Pelagibacter communis | reverse complement strand
TTCTAAAAATTTCATTTCAATTTTTCTTCCATTATTAATTGGACCTAATGGAACAGCTCTATAAAAACAAGATCGATAACCAACATGACAACTAGCACCATCTCCAATATCAACTGTTAACCAAATAGAGTCTTGATCATCATCGATTCTTATTTCCTGAACTTTTTGTACGAACCCACTTGTTTTACCTTTATGCCAAATAGTTTTTCTTGATCTACTAAAATAATAAGCTTCTTTTGTTTCAATTGTTTTTTTTAATGCCTCTATATTCATATATCCGTGCATTAAAATTTCTTTAGTTTTGGAGCATGTTGTTATGACTGGTATTAGTCCATCATTATTAAATTTCGGAGAAAAAAGATTTCCCTCTTCAATTTCAAGTACATTTTCTCTTTTTTTGAACATATTAAGTGATTATGTAGCACATATAGGCATATTTTAAATATTTTAAAATATGTAAATTATAGGTATAAAGCACCACAATGAAACTAGTAAAAGACACAAATACAGATGAAGTAATTAAAAAGATTTCTGATAAAGATGCT
>CVSM01000096.1 GCA_001180065.1 Candidatus Pelagibacter communis | reverse complement strand
TGATGGCGGATGGACTGCAAAATAATATCTAAATTAATTTTTTTATTAATCTTTTTTATCACAACTCATGTTAATGCAGTTGAATTTAAAGGAAAATTTCTTCAAGGATATTATATTATTGGTTTAACTGACCCATTAGCCAAAATTATAATTGATAAAAAAGAGGTAAAAGTATCTGAGGATGGGTATTTTGTTTTTGGAATTGATAGAGATCGAAAATTTGATGTAATAATCACAAAAATTCAAAATGGAAAAAAAGAAAAAATAATTAAAAAAGTTTTGAAAAGAAAATATAATATTCAAAGAATAGATGGTTTGGAGGAGAGTAAAGTTACACCGCCTGAATCTGTTTATAAAAGAATTAAAGAAGAAAATAATAAGATAGGTAAAGCTAGAGCGATAAATTCTGACTTACCTTTTTTTAAGAATCAATTCATAATGCCTGTTAAAGGTATTATCAGCGGTGTTTATGGAAGTCAGAGAATTTTAAATGGTAAACCAAAATGGCCTCACTATGGAATTGATATT
>CVSM01000095.1 GCA_001180065.1 Candidatus Pelagibacter communis | reverse complement strand
ATGATCAAGTCTATCTTTGTAAATTAAATAATCTTTATTGGTTGTGAGCTTATCATTTTCAATGTTAAAAAATTTAGTAAATTTTTCATTAAGACCATCTAAAGAATTTTTTTTTAAGGTTTTATCGGCATCTCCTCCCTTTTCTGAACTTATATTTGGTAAAATAGGTTTAGAAAATAAAGGTCTGTAACTACAGCGTAATGGAAAATTATAATTATTTTCTAAAGCCTCTGGTAAGTCAGCAAATAATTTTGACATTTCAGAGTTTTGTTTAAAATAGTGTTGATTACTAAATCTAATTCTATTCTTTTCATTTACATACGTCTTATTTTTAATGCAAATTAAAGCATCGTGAGCTTCATGCATATTTTTATCTAAATAGAAGACTTCGTTTGTTGCGATTATCGGAATTTCTAATTCTGATGATTTTGTTAGATTAAACTTTTCAAAACCAACTTCATTTAAATCTCCATGTCTTTGAATTTCAATATAAAAACAATCGCTATATATAGATTTTAATTTTATGTATAATTCCTTAATATCATTAAATTTCCCTTTATCAAATAATTGACCAAATAAACCATTAATAGTACCTGAGAATAAACAAACCCCATTATTTTTTTTTAATAATTCTATAAAATCTAAATGAGGATCAGAGAGTTCGTCATTATTTAAATATGATAACGACGATAATTCTATTATTCTTTTGTAACCCTCTTCATTTAAAGCGTATAAAGGTAATAAACCTGTAGTTTCACCATATCTAAAATTAATCTGGGTACCAATAATTGGTTGTGTACCA
>CVSM01000094.1 GCA_001180065.1 Candidatus Pelagibacter communis | reverse complement strand
TATTTAGCAAAAAGAGATTCTGAGGAAATGGGTGAAATTTATAATTTTTTAGGTCTCAGTTCAGGTTTCATAAGTAATGATCAAAATGATATTGAAAGAAGGAATAATTATAATTGTGATGTTACTTATGCTACAAATAGTGAACTTGGTTTCGATTATCTTAGAGATAACATGAAATTTTCTCAAAATGAGATGGTTCAAAGAGAACATTTTTTTTCAATCGTTGATGAAATAGATTCATGTTTAATAGATGAAGCACGAACACCTTTGGTAATATCAGGTGCTGCTGAAGACAAAACTAGTCAATATTTAACTATTGATAAATTAATTAGAAAATTAAACAAAAAAGATTATGAAATTGATGAAAAAGATAAAAACATTCTTTTAACAAATGAAGGTATTAACACAATTGAAAAAACTTTCTCTAATGCGGGAATTTTAAAAAATAATAATTTTTATGATCCAGAAAATTTAAATTTAGTACATCACGTTAATCAAGCTTTACGTGCCAATCATTTATTTGAAAAAGGTAAAGATTACATCGTTCAAAATAATTCTTTAAAAATCATTGACGAATTAACAGGTAGGATTCTCGAAGGCAGAAGGTTTGGAGATGGATTACATCAGGCACTAGAGGCAAAAGAAAAAATTGATATACAGTCTGAGAATCAAACATTAGCATCAATTACCTACCAAAATTATTTTAGATTATATAAAAAAATTTCTGGATGTACCGGTACCGCAATCACAGAGTCTGCAGAGTTTTTTGAAATTTATAACTTACCAGTAATTGTAGTCCCAACTAATATGAAAATGATTAGAAGGGACTTAAATGATCAGATATTTCGAACCGAAAAAGAAAAAAATGATGCTATAATTAAGAAAATTAAAGATACTCATAAAACTGGACAACCTCTTTTAGTTTTTACTTCAAGTATTAATAAATCAGAAATTTATTCGGCTCTTTTAAAAAAAGAAAATATTAAACATGTAGTATTGAATGCCAAAAACCACAAAAATGAAGCTGAAATTATTGCTAATGCTGGAACAGAAGGATCTGTAATTATTACTACCAGTATTTCTGGTAGGGGTGTTGATATACAACTTGGTGGTAAAAGGGGATCATTAAAAGATGATGAGCTTATTAAAAATAAAGAAAAAATTAAATCTATTGGTGGATTATTTGTCATTGGAACTGAAAGAATGGAGTCACGAAGAGTGGATAATCAAGCAAGAGGGAGATCTGGGCGTCAAGGTGACGAAGGTGTCTCAATTTTTTATGTTAGTCTTGAAGATGATTTAATGAGAATTTTTGGTTCTGAGTCTATGAATAACATTTTAGAAAAATTAGGTCTAAAAGACGGGGAAAGTATCGACCACCCATGGATAAACAAAGCTTTAGAGAGAGCTCAACAAAAAGTTGAAGCAAGAAACTTTGATATAAGAAAAACTTTAATTAAATTTGATAATGTTCTTAATGACCAAAGACATGTAATTTTTTCACAAAGAAAAGATGCTATGAATAGTAATCAAATTTTTGAGTATTCTGATCATTTTTTTGGGGAAATTTTACAAAATTTAACTAATCTTAAAACACTTAAGAAATCTGATCCCAAAAATAATGATTTTGAAAATAAACTTAGATCTATTTTAGGAAAAAATTTCAATCAAGACGAATTTAAAAACTTTGTTTCATCTAATGATCAAGAATTTAAAAACAATATAATCAAAAAATTCAAGGAAGCTCGTGAAGAAAGAACTAAATTTTTAGGTGAAGAACAGTCGAAAGAAATTGAAAAAAGAATATTTTTACAATCAATTGATATGAATTGGAGATCTCATATTCAATACTTAGAGCAACTAAGACAAGTAATAGGTCTAAGATCATATGGACAAAGAGACCCTTTGATTGAATATAAAAAAGAAGCTTTTAGTTTGTTTGAAAGCTTATTAGATAAATTGAAAATTGATTTTATTACAATTTTGATGAATCTCAAAGTTGTTGAAGTACCAAAAAATAAAAAAGAAGAAGATGAAAAATCAGAAATAAATCCAAAATATATTGGAAAAAAAATGAGTAGGAATGAACCATGTTTCTGCGGATCTGGTAAAAAATATAAACGATGTTGTGGAGCCTTATAAAAGAATAAATATACAAGAAATTAGTAATGTTGCAATTAAAGCTGTAAGAATAATTGTTTTTTTTGATTTAAAAATTTGATTAAAATTTTGAACTTGAGGTTTCAAAGAACTAATTTTATCTAAATCACTTATAAAACCTTTATTTCTCCCAATTCTTAAAAATTTATTTTTTCTGTTTTCAAAAATTTCTTGTGGTGACATTTCATTATAACTATTTAAATTTTTAGATATGGAAACTCTTACATTTTCTAGAATTAATTCTCTATCTCTGTGAGCTCCACCAACCGGTTCTGCAATTATTTCATCTATTATTTCCAGTTCCAACAAATCTTTTGCTGACAACTTCATTGCTTTAGCGGCAT
>CVSM01000093.1 GCA_001180065.1 Candidatus Pelagibacter communis | reverse complement strand
CCATTATTTATTTCTTGGGTAGCAAACCAAAAAAAAGTTAGTAGTAACTTTATAAAAATATCTAGGGACGTGAATTTAGATATTACAAATTGGGTAGTTAAAAAAATTACTAAAAAATTAAGGAAAAGACAGCCAAAGATATTAATTATAGGTATGGCATATAAAAGAGATGTAGATGATTATCGCGAGTCTCCATCAATTGAAATTTTTAATAAATTAAAAAGAAGAAAATATTCAATTGATTATTTTGATCCATATATTTCAAAAATAAATATTAAAAATAAAATATATTACTCTTTAACTAAGATTAGCAATGTGAAGTTAAAAAGTTATAATGCAATTATTATCGCGACTGATCATAGAAATATAAATTATAAATCGATATTAAAAAATTCAAAAATAATTTTTGACACAAGAGGTGTATTTCAAAATATAAATGATCCTAAAGTTGTGCATTGTTGATGACAAAATTAAATTCTGTTAGATGATATTAAGAGCTAAAACAATAATTTTTATAATCCTTATTTTTATAAAACAAGAGTTAAAATTATTTATGGATGCAATTCTTAAAAATAAACCAAAATTCAAAGATTTAAATTCGAATCAAAATGATTATAAAATTTTTTCTAAATTTTCCTATACAAAAAAAACAAAAGATAAAATTTTAGTTACTTCATTTTTGGGTATAAATGACTATTTAAAATATGAATATTTGTTGGGAATTTATTTATCAGAAATTGAAAAAAAAAACATAATCATATTGTTAGAGGAAAATGACTCCATCTCTAAAAATTTTTTTCTTACTAAGGGTTTAAATAATTTTATATATTTTAAGTCTAAACCAAATCTATATAAAAGATTAATTTATCAATTAAAATCATTTTTATTAATTTCTAAATTCAAAGATATTGAAGATTTTGTAAAATTTAAACTTGATGATATTCCAACTGGAAAAGTAATTTATTCTCACGTTTCTAGATTTTCAAGAGTACCTACTTTTAATCATATAAATGCTAAGTTTTATAACGCTTTTGCAATTTATCTTCATTTTAGGGAAGAATTCAAAAATATTTTAAGTAAAAATAATATAAAATATTTTATTCAAAGTGAACCACAATTTATTCCTCCTGCTATTTTTATGGGTTATGCATTAAAAAAAAAGATAAGAATGATTTCAAGAATTGGGAATAATAAAATTATATCTGTAAGAAATATAAATAGTGTAAAAAATTTTCATGAGAGTAGATGGAAATATGATAAAAAATTTTTTTACATAATTAAAAGAAATCATAAGTCAAAAGCTATAAAGATTGGAAATAAAATACTAGAAGATCGTTTAAAGGGAAGAAATCAACCAGATAAAGATATTGATATAGAAGGAATTAAACTTGCAAAAATTAGAAATATTAAATTCGTAGAGAATTATAACAAAAAAATTATATGTAAATATTTTAGATGGGATGTTTCAAAGCCAATAGGTGCAATATTTGCTAATGATTTAACAGATGGATTATTTACAAATAAGTGGGGCATATATAGGGATAATTATACTTGGTTAAAAGAGGTATTAAATTATGCTTCTAAAAACGAAAAAGTAAATTGGATCGTTAAGTCTCATCCAAGTGATTTAAAGAATGATAGTAAACACAAAACAAAGCACTTATTTGAGAGAAATATTTATCCAGATAATATAAAATTTTTACCGGAAAATTGGGGAAGAAAAAAACTTCATAAAGTTGTAAATATCATTTTTACAAATTATGGATCTGCAGGTTACGAGT
>CVSM01000092.1 GCA_001180065.1 Candidatus Pelagibacter communis | reverse complement strand
GTATAACAATTAATTATCCTAATACAAACTAGTAATATTAGAACCTTTTAGCTTTAATAACTATTAAAGGTAAAAAAGTTGCGACTATAAATGATAAAAATAATAACTGTGACACTATTGGAGCAAATAATTCTTTAGGTAAAATAATTCCAACCAATAAACTTTTTGAAAAATCTGGAGCAGGAAACATTAAAAAACCTCCAATCAAACCAACGATTATTGAAACATAAGCGGTTTTTTCATTAATATTCTTATTATAAAAACTATAAAAAACAGTTATTACAAAAGCACAACAAAACAAATCAGCTAATAAAAATAAATATAGAATATCAAATCCTTTGGATGCAACAATGAAGGAAATAAGAGATAAAAATAAAATTATATATTTAGAATAAATTAAGTAGTTTATCTTTTTATTTAGATTAAAAGTTTCTTTACCATCAACTACAATTAAACTTGATATTGCATTTATCAAAGTATCAACGGTAGAAATAGTTAGCGCTAAACCTAATACAATAATAAATAATGAAAGCAATTCAGTTTGCTCTTTGAGCAATAATATAAAAAATCCAAGATCTGGCCTGTTAGTTGGATCTAAAGAGAAAGCAACCATTCCTGTAAAACCCATGTAAAATATAATGGGTATAATAATAAAAAAGGATATAATTAAGCTTTTTTTAAGAGTTTTATAATTTTTAGCAGCATATACTCTTT
>CVSM01000091.1 GCA_001180065.1 Candidatus Pelagibacter communis | reverse complement strand
TCCAAAACTATTATAGCAGTAATATTTTCTAATCTACAAGAAAAGTTTAAAATTTACTTCTTTCTATGTTTGTCTGCTTCAAAAACACCTAGGACGTGAAAATCTTGGCAATGCAGTCCTAATTCCTCTAAAGATTTTTGAACCTTTGAGTCTTCTATATGTCCATCTAGATCACATAAAAAAAAGAAAGAGTCGAATGTATTTTTTTCTGGATAACTTTGTAATTTTGTCAAATTTACACCATTTATAGCGAACCCGCCTAATGATTGATATAAAGCAGCTGGTTTACTTTTAAGTTTAAATAAGAAAGAAGTTATATAATTTTTTTTACCAAAGTCCGGTTGAGAAATATTCTTACCCATTACTAAAAACCTTGTAAGATTACCTTTTTCATTTTCAATATTTTTTTTTAATATTTCAAGGCCGTAAGTTTTTGCACTAAGAGATGATGCTATAGCTGCTTTCTTTTTATCATTATTTTTTGAGATCATTTCTGCAGATCCTGCCGTATCAGCTCGAACATGTTCTATTAAATTATGGGACTTAATAAATTTGGAACATTGAGATAGTGCTTGTCCATGAGAATAAACATCTTTAATTTCAGAGATATTTGTGCCAGGAATTCCAAGCAAATTATGTTCAATTTTTTGAAAATATTCAGAGTAAATATTTAACCTATATTCAAAAATAAGATATTCAATCCCTATATTTCCCGTGATTCTGTTTGATTCTGGGATAATTATTTTTGAGTTAGGATCCTCTGTTGCTTTCAAAAAACATTCATCAAAAGTTTTACAAGGTATGATCTCAGCTTTTGGCTCAATTGATATAGCAGCAAGATGAGAGTATGCCCCAAAAGTTCCTTGAAAATAAATTTTACTCATTGGGATTTATATTCCATTATTTTTTTAATAGCCACAAAATCCTCCTCAGTATCTATTCCAATTGGTGAAGATTTTGCTAGTGCTACATTTATTTTAATACCATTATCTAATGCTCTTATTTGTTCTAGACTTCTTTGTTTCTCTTTATGAGATTGTTCAAAGGAAACAAATTTTTTTAGTATATCTGTTTGATAACAATAAATACCCAAATGATGATAAATATTAATAGCTTTTTCATTAGACTTTCTCATAAAATCTAATGCTTCGGGAAATGAAGTATCAAATAGTTTTTTTTTAGTTTTTACCTTTACTATGTTAGTATTAGAATGAAAATGTTTATCAGAAATAATTGAAGCTAATGTGCCTAATTGTGATTTATTTTTTATCATGTGGTTATTTAAACTCTTAATATCTTCAATATTCATCAATGGTTCGTCTCCCTGTAGATTCATAACAAAATCTATATCTTGAAATTTTGATTTTTTTAGAGCCTCATAAATTCTATCTGTCCCAGTTTTATGTTGATTGCCTGTCAAAATTGCTTTACCACCATTGATTTCAACATCATCGATAATCTCCTTATCTTCAGCTGCAACAATCACCTCTCCGATGTTGGCCTCTTTGG
>CVSM01000090.1 GCA_001180065.1 Candidatus Pelagibacter communis | reverse complement strand
AAAAGATATAAGCGTTTTTTTGTTGATGTAAAAATAAATAATGAAGTTGTAACAGCGCATTGTCCAAATACTGGTTCAATGAAAGGTCTACTAGATGAAGGAAATGAAGTTTATGTACTTAAAAATGATAATCCTAAAAGAAAACTCAAATATAGCCTCGAAATTATAAAAGCTAAAAATAAATTAGTTGGTGTTAACACTCATCTTGCTAATAAGATAGTAAATCATGGTTTAACTAGTAATTTAATAAATGAATTAAAAAATAATAATTCAATCAAACAGGAGGTCTTTTTTAATAAAGAAACAAGATTTGATTTTTTACTTCAAAAGAATAAACAAAAAATTTTTGTAGAAGTGAAAAATGTTACGCTTTTTAGAGA
This sequence comes from Candidatus Pelagibacter communis, assembly GCA_001180065.1. Lineage (GTDB taxonomy): Bacteria > Pseudomonadota > Alphaproteobacteria > Pelagibacterales > Pelagibacteraceae > Pelagibacter > Pelagibacter ubique_G. The sequence goes on along the minus strand of CVSM01000090.1, from coordinate 412 downwards.
TAAAAAAACTGCTGAATTTCCTGACGCAATTACTTCTAGGGGTTCAAAACATTTATTAGAACTTATTGATGCCATAAAAAAAGGATATAAAGCTTATTTGATATATTTAGTGCAAATTCAAAACATGGAATATTTTAAAATAGCTAAAGATATAGATATAGAATATAATAAGAATTATTTGATTGCAAAGAAAGCTGGTGTGAATTTTTTAGCCTATAGGTGTAAAATTAATTCGAAAAAAATTTTAATAGATAAAAAACTTAAGGTTTTAGATGAATGATTATTCAGAAAAATTTGAAAAAATGAAAATCGCTGGAAGATTAGCAGCACAAACCTTGGATATGCTTACTGATAATATTAAAGAGGGTATTTCAACAGCCACTATAGATAGATTAGGTTATGAGTTTATTAG
>CVSM01000089.1 GCA_001180065.1 Candidatus Pelagibacter communis | reverse complement strand
GAGACATTTCGCATTCAAGCGTAGAGAGAAATATAGGACCAGATGCTAATATAGCTCTCGATTTTGCATTGGTTAGATTAACAAACATTCTAGATAATATGATTGTTTATCCAAAAAAAATGTTAGAAAATTTAAATTTAACTAAAGGACTTATCTTTTCACAAGAGCTAATGCTAGAATTAACAAAAACAGGATTAAGTAGAGAAAAATCATATAAAATGGTTCAAACTTATGCAAAAAAATGTTTTGCTGAAGACTTAAATTTATTTGAGATTATCCAATCTGATAAATATATAATGAACAAAATACCACCAAAAAAATTAAAGACTATTTTTAGTTATTCTAAACATTTCAAAAATATAAATTTAATTTTTAGAAGAGTATTTAAGTAATGAAAAAAGGGAAAAAATTATACGAGGGAAAAGCTAAAATTATATACGCAACATCGGATAAAGGTTTAGTAATTCAATACTTTAAGGATGATGCAACTGCATTTAATAATCAAAAGAAAAGTACTATTGAGGGAAAAGGAGTTTTAAACAATAGAATTTCAGAGCATATTCTTTCAAATCTTTCACAAGTTGGGATTAAGAATCATTTAGTTAAACGTCTCAATATGCGAGAACAAGTGATCAAGCTTGTAGAAATAATTCCAATAGAGTTCATAACTAGAAATATTGCAACAGGATCAATTACCAAAAGATTGGGTATTGAAGATGGAACAGTTCTTAAAGAACCATTAATTGAATATTGTTTAAAAGATGATGCTTTGGGAGATCCATTAATTGCTGAAGAACATATTTATGCTTTTGATTGGGCAACAAAGAAAGAAATAGAAAAAATCAAAAAAATGATTTTAAGAATAAATGACTTCATGGTTGGTATGTTTAGAGGTATTGGAATTAAACTAATTGATTTTAAATTAGAATTTGGAAGAATTAAGATTAATGGAAAAAATGAAATTATTTTAGCTGATGAAATAAGCCCAGATACTTGCAGACTGTGGGACTCAGTTACTGACAAAAAGCTCGACAAAGATAGATTTAGAAAAGATTTAGGAGATTTAATTCCAGCCTATACAGAGGTTGCGAAAAGATTAGGTATCCTTCATGAACAATCAAATGTGACAGCAGTAAATGTCACAAAATTATCTTCTGTAAAAAAGAAAAGAAAATGAAAATATCTGCAATAATAACTCTTAAAAAGGATGTTTTGGATCCACAAGGTAAAGTTATTCATCAAGCCTTAGACGGTATGGGATTTAAGAATGTAGAAGAAGTAAGACAAGGAAAATATTTTGAAATAGATGTAAAAGAAAATGATCCAAATAAAGCTAAAGAAATTGTAGAAGAAATGTGTAAAAAACTTTTGGCAAATCTTGTAATTGAAAATTATAAAATTATTGGAACTCAATAATTAATGAAATCATCCGTAATAACTTTTCCTGGTTCAAATTGTGATAGAGATATGGATGTCGCTCTTAAGAAATTTGGTTTTACGAATCAAATGGTATGGCATAATGACAATGAATTGCCTAAATGTGATTTAGTTGTTTTGCCTGGAGGTTTTTCATATGGTGACTATTTGAGATGTGGAAGTATGGCTGCAAAATCAAAGATAATGCAATCTGTTATCAATTTTGCAAATTCAGGTGGTTTAGTAATGGGTATTTGTAATGGCTTTCAGATATTAGTTGAAACAGGTTTAGTGCCAGGAGTTTTGTTAAGAAATAAATATTTAGAATTTATTTGCAAAAATGTTTTTGTAAAAATTAACAATAAAAACAACCCTTATTTTAAAAATTTAGATAAAGAAGTTTTTGAGTTTCATATTGCTCATAATGAAGGGAATTATTTTTGTACCAGTGATCAACTCAAAGAAATTGAGGATAACAACCAAGTTGCAATTTATTATTGTAATGATAACGGTAAAACTGAAGAGTCGTCTAATCCTAATGGTTCAATAAAAAATATTGCAGGTATCTTCAATAAAGAAAAAAATGTTTTAGGAATGATGCCTCATCCAGAAAGAATGATTGATCAGAGTTTATCAGGAGAAGATGGTTCTTTATTTTTTAAAAATTTAATCAACAATATAAAATAATGCAAGTAAACGAAAAAGTTGCAATAGATCATGGGCTTAAAGCAGATGAGTATAAAAAGATTTGTGATCTACTTAAAAGAATACCTAATTTAACTGAACTTGGAATTTTTTCTGCAATGTGGAATGAGCACTGCTCTTATAAATCATCAAGACTTCATCTAAAAAAGTTACCAACTAAAGGAAAGAAAGTTATCCAAGGACCAGGAGAAAATGCAGGAGTTATTGATATTGAAGATGGTGATGCAATAGTTTTTAAAATTGAAAGTCACAACCACCCTTCCTTTAGTTGGTAACTTTTTTAGATAGATCG
>CVSM01000088.1 GCA_001180065.1 Candidatus Pelagibacter communis | reverse complement strand
CTGAACATACATCTTTACTATCTCCAGCAAAGCTTGCATCAATATAAAACCAACTTAATATTGGTGGAATAGATTTAATAATTATAAAAATTATTAATAAAGATAAAATAGCATTAAAATTATTTGTATTTATATGTTTATTAATTAGGTCTAATTTCTTAATTCCACTAAATTCAATCCTAATAAAATAAAGACCAATAAAACCAATAATTAAAGGTAATAAGAAACTTATTAAATTTGGTAAGAAACCGGTTAAATTAATCCTAAAAAAAGAGTTTAAAAATACATCAATTACACTGATAAAGAATAGAAAAGAACCTAGGTATAAAAAAGTATATAAGTTTGATTTATCTGGTTTTAAAAAATTAATTTTATTCATTATTTTTCCTGTATAGCTATTCTTTTATTGTACCAATTCATCAAGATTGAAATTGAAATACTTAAACTTAAATACGTAAACATTGTTATAGAAACAATCTCAATTGCTTTACCAGTTTGCATTAAAGCTGTACCTGCAAAAACCAAAACTAAATCTGGATAGGCTAT
>CVSM01000087.1 GCA_001180065.1 Candidatus Pelagibacter communis | reverse complement strand
CCACCTCCTTGGTATGGTGGAAGTTGTTCTAACCACTTCTTTTTTCCATACAGAACTCCAAGACCTGTTGGACCGTACATCTTATGACATGATATTGCATAAAAATCACAATCTAGGTCCTGCATATCTAATTTTAAATGTGGTCCTCCTTGGCAACCATCTACGACAACAACAATACCCTTTGAATGTGCTAGTTGAGTTATTTCTTTGATTGGTAAAACTGCACCAGTGACATTGGATAAATGAGTTATAGCTATTACTTTAGTTTTTTCTGTAATTTCTTTCTCTATATTCTCTATTGGTATATCTCCATCTTCATTAATCTCTGCGAACTTTATTTTAATATTTTTTGATTTTCTTAAAAAATGCCATGGAACATAATTTGAATGATGCTCTAATTCTGTAATTAAAATTTCGTCATTTGGTTCTAAGATTGCTTGACCCAGAGTATTAGCTACTAAATTCAAGGCTTCAGTAGCACCTTTGGTAAATACGATCTCATTTTTATCATTTGCGTTTATATATTTTTGCACAGATGTCCTTGTATTTTCATACAAATTTGTAGCTGCTACAGCTAAATAATGAATACTTCTCCCTACATTTGAAAATTGTTTGGAGTAAAAATCATTTATTCTGTCCAGAACTACCTTGGGTTTTTGAGATGAATTAGCGCTATCCAAATAAACTAAATCATTATTTTGAACTTTTTCATCAAAAATTGGAAATTCTTTTTTAATGTTATCTATTTTCATTTTTTTAATCCAATAATATTTTTTATTAAGTTTTTTATTTCTGGGTCAGTGATTTTTTCAACAACATCTAATAAAAACCCATTAATCAAAAGTTCTTTTGATTGTTGATAATTCAAACCACGAGACATTAAATAAAAAATTGAATTTTCATCCAAGCTACCAGATGCTGATCCATGAGAGCATTTTACATCGTCAGCATAAATTTCTAATTCTGGTTTTGCATTAAACTCTGATGTTTTGTCTAGTAGTATTGCTTTGCTTAATTGATACCCATCAGTTTTTTGAGCTTTTGAGTTTACAAATATTCTTCCTTGATATGCAGATTTTGAATTTTTTCCAAGAACACTTTTGATGAGTTGATAACTTTTAGTATTCTCAACTAAATGGTTTATTGTTGTTCTTATTTCGTGTTGTTGATTTTCCTTTAATGAAAATACTCCATTTATAAAAGCAGAGGAATACTCACCATTTAGATTACAATTAATTTCATTTTTTAAATAATCTGAGCCAGCAGATAATATAAAAGTTTCTGAAACACTATTATTACCTTGTTCAATATTATTAAAAGAATATGTTAAATTATCATTTCTAAATTTATCAATTTTATAATTTTTAAGAATTGAGTCTTTTTCCAAATTGAAATTATAAAAAATATTAATAAAGTTCTTGTTTGTGTTATTAGTAAAATAATCAATAAGTTTTAAACAACTATTTTCACCTAATTCAAAGTCTAATCTCAAATTGATATTAGTTGACTTTATACTGTCATTTGTTGAATGATAAATTATTAAAGGTTTTGTAAGAGAGTAATCTTTTTTAACCAAAATTTTAAAAACTTTATCAGTAAATGCACTATTTAAATCAATTAATGAGTTTTCATAATTAAATAAAATATCTTTTTTAGTTTCATCGCTTATTTCAATTTTACTTTTGTCTTCATAATTAAAATCAATTTTTTCAATTTTTCCATTTAAAAAAATAATCTTATTGTGTTCTAAACCATCAACAAAAGTAGATGGATCAATCTTATTAGGTTGCGAGTAATCAATAAAATAACTTAAATCACTAATATTTTTTTTAATGATCTGACTTATATCTAAAAACTTCCAATCTTCTTGCTTTCTATTTGGAAAACCACTCTCTATAAATTTATTTAAGAAATCTTTTTTTAATTGAATTTCCTTATTAGAAAATTTTGAATTTTTTACTATTTTATCAAAGTCTGACTGTAATTGCTCGTTCATTTAATTAAAACTTTCGTATCCTTTTTTTTCTAATTCGATTGCTAATTCTGGACCACCAGATCTTATTATTTTTCCATTCATTAGAACATGAACAAAGTCAGGTTTAATGTAATCTAATAATCTTTGATAGTGGGTTATTATTAAAAAAGAATTATCTTTATTTCTTAAAGTATTAACTCCATCTGCAACAATTTTAAGAGCATCAATGTCTAGGCCTGAATCTGTCTCATCTAAAATGGATAATTTTGGGGCTAACATAGACATTTGCAGAATTTCATTTTTCTTTTTTTCTCCGCCTGAAAACCCAACATTTAATTGTCTATTTAATTTTTCTTCATCAAATTTTAATTCTTTTGCTTTTGCTTTAACAAGTTTTAAAAATTCAATCGCATCTAGTTCTTTTTCACCTCTTGCTTTTCTAATTGCGTTTAAAGATGTTTTTAAAAATATGTTTGTATTTACACCTGGAATTTCCAAAGGGTATTGGAAAGCTAAAAATATTCCTTTGTGTGCTCTTTCTTCAGTTTCAAGATCAAATAAATTTTTATTTTCAAATAAGATTTCACCTGATACCTCATATCCTTTTTTTCCCGACAGAATGTTAGATAATGTACTTTTTCCTGATCCGTTTGGACCCATAATTGCATGAACTTCGCCTGGATTTATATTCAATGAAAAACCCTTTAAAATCGATTTGTTCTCAACATTCGCATTTAAATTACTTATTTTAAGCATTAACCAACACTCCCCTCTAAGCTAATGCCTACGAGTTTCTGGGCTTCAACCGCAAACTCCATTGGTAATTGTTGTAATACTTCTTTACAAAAACCATTAACAATTAATCCCACAGCCTCCTCAGGGTTAAGTCCTCTTTGTTGGCAATAATGTAATTGTTCTTCACTTATTTTTGATGTTGTAGCTTCATGTGCAATATTGGAATCAAAATTTTTATTTTTAATGTATGGAACTGTATGAGCACCACATTTATTTCCCATTAATAAAGAGTCACATTGTGTATAATTACTAGAGTTTTGAGCTTTTGAATTAATATCTACTAAACCTCTATAAGTCATATCAGAAAATCCAGCACTTATACCTTTTGAAATAATCTTACTTTTGGTATTTTTTCCCAAATGAATCATTTTCGTACCAGTGTCTGCTTTTTGATGATTGTTGGTAATTGCTATAGAATAAAATTCACCAATTGAGTTATCACCTTTTAATATACAACTTGGATATTTCCAAGTTATAGCAGAACCTGTTTCAACTTGCGTCCAAGAAATCTTAGAATTTTTCCCCTTACATAATCCTCTTTTAGTTACAAAATTATAAATTCCTCCTTTGCCATTTTCATCTCCAGGATACCAATTTTGAACAGTTGAATATTTTATTTCTGCCTCATCTAAAGCAATCAATTCGACATTCGCCGCGTGTAATTGATTTTCGTCTCTCATTGGAGCAGTACATCCTTCGAGATAACTCACATAACTTCCTTTGTCAGCAATAATTAATGTTCTTTCAAACTGTCCTGTCTCT
>CVSM01000086.1 GCA_001180065.1 Candidatus Pelagibacter communis | reverse complement strand
AGCTCTGATGAACCTTTAGAGCAGAGACTTAAAAATTTTAAAACACTAAAAGATGAAGATATAGACAGAGATAGAGGTTTTAATGAAATTACAAGTAGCCCTGTTTTTAGAAATTTTGTAATCAGCGAGGATGGGAAAACTAGTGGGATAATTGTGAATATTAAAAAGAACAAAAAACTTGTTGATGTTGAGAAAAAAACAAAAGAAGAAATCGAAACTTATAAGGAGTTAATCAAAAAACAGAATCATCAAAATATTTTAGAAATTAGAGAAGTCATTAAAAGTTACGAAGATATTGGAAAAATTCATCTTGGAGGAATTCCAATGATTGCAGATGATATGATGTCATTCATAAAAAACGATATTATAGTTTTTGGAATAGGTGTGCTTATATTTATCATCTGTACTTTGTGGTTTGTTTTTAAAAAATTAATATGGATTGTAGTACCCATAGGTAGTTGTTTTTTTTCAGTGATTATAATGATTGGATTATTAGGCTTGTTAAATTGGAAAGTTACAGTGATTTCATCAAATTTTATTGCCTTAATGTTAATTCTGACAATGGCAATGAATATTCATATGAGTACTAGATTTTTACAGTTAAAGGAAAGTTATCCTAATAAAAATATTTTTGAATTACTTACATTAACTACGGAAAAAATGTTTTGGCCAATATTATACACTGCTTTAACAACAATTATTGCTTTTCTCTCATTAATATTTAGTGGAATAAAGCCTATTATAGATTTTGGATGGATGATGACCTTGGGTCTCATTACATCTTTCATTATCACCTTTACTTTACTTCCAACGTTAATTAATTTTGTTCCAATAGAAAATATTTCACTAAAAAAATATGAAGACTCAAAGATCACTCTTTTATTTGCAAATTTATCAAGAAATAATAAAAAAATAATATTTTCTATAACAGGTTTATTAGTCTTGTTAAGTTTAATCGGAATAAGCAGACTAGAAGTTGAAAATAGTTTTATAAATTATTTCAATAAAAATACTGAAATTTATAAGGGTATGAAGCTTATAGATGAGGAGTTAGGTGGCACTACACCAATGGAGGTAATTTTAAAATTTCCAAAAAAAGAAAAATTAGATACAGGAGATGATGAATTTGAGGATTGGGAGGATGAAAATAAAGATGATGATGAGAAATATTGGTTTACAAAAGATAAAATTGATAGAATTTCATCAGTACATAATTATCTTGATAGTCTGCCTGAAGTTGGCAAAGTTTTATCGTTCTCATCAATTATTGATGTAGCTACATCATTGAATAATAATAAACCCTTAGGTACTTTAGAAATGGGAGTTTTATACACCAAAATCCCAGAAAGTATTAAAACAGAAATTATAGATCCTTATATTTCAATTGAAAATAATGAAGCAAGAATAAATCTGAGAATTATTGACTCACAAAAAGATCTAAGAAGAAATGATCTTATAAATAAAATAAATTTTGATTTAGAAAATAAAATTGGTCTTGATAAAAAAGAGTTTAAACTTGCTGGAGTATTAATTTTATTTAATAATTTACTCCAAAGCCTTTTCAAATCGCAAATATTAACTCTTGGTCTAGTGATGATAGGTATATTTTTGATGTTTCTTATATTATTTAAAAATATTAAATTATCTTTAATTGGTGTGGTTCCAAACTTTATAGCAGCTTTTTTTATTTTAGGTGTAATTGGTTTAATTGGAATACCTTTAGATATGATGACAATTACAATTGCTGCAATTACAATAGGTATAGCAGTTGATAATAGTATTCACTATATTTATAGATTTAAAGAAGAATTTAAAAATTTAGGTGACTATGAGAAAACTCTTAAATTGTGTCATTCTACAGTTGGTAAAGCAATTTTAAATACCTCTATTACGATTGTATTTGGATTTTCTATTTTAGTTTTATCTAAATTTATACCAACAATATATTTTGGTATTTTCACTGGTCTTGCAATGTTATTAGCAATGGTATCTGTTTTAACGCTTCTTCCCTCATTGATATTATCAATTAAGCCATTCGGAAAATAATTTTTAATGATTGAGTTTTTAAAAGAGTTTTATAATTTAATATCAATTATAGATTTAATTTATTTAATTTTTACAATTTTATCACTTATCAAATGCTATAGTAAAGGTTTCGTTTTGAGTGTATTAGCTATGGCAAAATGGTTATTCGCATATGTGATAACTTTAATTCTTTTTCCAAGAATTAAACCATATGTAAAAGATATAATTGATAATGAATATGTTTTAGATATAAGTCTAGGAATAATCATATTTGTGATTGTTATTTTTATTGTTTTGCTTTTGAATAAAGGAATAAGTAAAGCAGTAAAATACACTGGTTTAGGAAGTTTAGACACAATTTTTGGATTCTTTTTTGGTTTTATTAGATCATATATTATCGCAGTTTGTGTATTTTCAGCTGTACACATTGTATATAATCATGATAAATGGCCAATAAATACTGATAAATCATTCATCTTTTCATATTTAGAAAAAGGTAGTAATTATTTAATAAAAGAATTTCCGAATGAAAAAACATATCAAGATTCTAAAGAAAAAATTGAGGAACTATAATCCTAAAATAAAAGAAGAGTGTGGAGTATTCGGAATTAGTAATGCAAAAGAATCTTCAGCACTGGTTGCTCTTGGTCTTCATGCGTTACAACATAGAGGTCAAGAAGGTTGTGGAATAGTTACATTTGATGGAGAAAAATATCATTCAGAAAAACGATTTGGCTTAGTTGGTGATAATTTTAATAAAGAAAAAATACTTAATTCACTTAAGGGTAATTATGCAATCGGTCATAATCGATATAGCACAACTGGAGAAAATACATTGAGAAATATACAACCTTTTTTCGCCGATACAAATGCAGGCGGAATTGGTGTTGCACATAATGGAAATTTAACTAATTCTATATCTTTGAGAAAAAAATTAGTTGATGAAGGTGCAATATTTTATACGACTTCTGATACTGAAACCATTGTTCAATTAATCGCGAAATCGAAAAGATTAAAAACAATTGATAAGATTGTAGATGCAATATTCCAAATACAAGGTGGTTATGCTTTGGTAATGCTTACACAAACATCTTTAGTAGGAGTAAGAGATCCTTATGGAATAAGACCGCTAGTGATTGGAAAATTAAAAAATAGTTATGTACTGGCCTCAGAGACATGTGCTTTAGATATAATTGGAGCAAAATTTGTAAGAGAAGTTGATAATGGAGAAATCGTTTTAATTGAAAATGATGAATTGAAAAGTATTAAACCTTTTCCTCCAAAAAAAATTAGACCGTGTGTTTTTGAATATATTTATTTTGCAAGGCCAGATAGTATATTAGATAATAAAACGGCATATGAACATCGAAAAAATCTTGGCGTTGAACTTGCAAAAGAAAATGATATTGATGCCGATATTATAGTACCTGTACCTGACTCAGGTAACGCAGCAGCTTTGGGATTTGCTCAACACCTTGGTAAAAATTTTGAATTAGGTCTTATTAGAAATCATTATGTTGGAAGAACTTTTATTGAACCAAGTCAAAAAATAAGAAGTTTAGGTGTCAAATTAAAACTAAATGCAAATCAAACGACTATTAAAAATAAAAAAATAATTTTGATAGATGACTCTTTGGTAAGAGGAACAACATCGCACAAAATAGTAAAAATGCTTTATGATGCTGGTGCAAAGGAAGTGCATGTAAAAATTGCTTGTCCTGAGATTAAATATCCTGATTTTTATGGTGTGGACACACCTACAAAAAAAGAATTGCTTGCAGCTAACAAATCCAATTTAGAAATTTGTAATTATATTGGAGCAAAATCATTAAAGTTTTTATCATTGGACGGTATGTATAAAGCAATAGGTTTTGAGAAAAGAAATCAAAATTATCCACAACTAACAGACCATTACTTTACAGGAGATTATCCTGTTAAACCTATTGATGAACTAGGGGATAGTAAAGTGACACAATTATCTTTATTAAGTACTGCATCAAGTAATTAGATTATGAAAAAAGTAAGTTTTACAGAAATGAAAAATGGGACAAAAGAGGATTATTTGTTTTTAGATAAGCATGAAAAAGATTTTGCAAGCAAAACAGCAGATAGAATATTAAAATTTATGTCAGGACTCACTGAGACATTAGAGGGATATCAAGTCTCAAGGTTAGAACATTCACTTCAAAGTGCCACAAGGGCATATAATAATGGTGAGAGTGAAGAAATGGTTGTAGCAGCTTTACTTCATGATATTGGTGATGAATTAGCCCCAATGAATCATTCCGAATATGCTGCTGCAATTTTAAAACCATATGTTTCAGAAAAAACACATTGGATCATAGAGAAACACGGTGAGTTTCAAATGTATTACTACGCTCATCATTTAGGAGGGAACAAGAATAAAAGAGATGAATATAAAAAACATAAATATTATCAAGATACGGTAGATTTTTGTGAAAAATACGACCAAAATTCCTTTGATCCAAATTATAAATCTTTACCATTAGATTTTTTTAAACCTTTGGTTAAGAAAATTTTTTCGAGGAAACCATATTCCTCACTGTAAAATTTTTGTAAGTTATTATTTAAGTATGATTATTTCTAAAGAAAATATAATTGAATATTTTAAATCTGGAATTAAAGATAAAAAAGTTTTCAAGATTGGTATTGAACACGAAAAATTTTTGTTTGATGGTAAAGAAAATAAAAGAATTAGCTACTCGAAAGTACAAGAAATGTTTTCTGCTTTAAATGAGTTTGGATGGAGACCTATTCAAGAAAAAGGAAATGTCATTGGTTTAAATAAAGGGGAAAAAAATATTAGTCTTGAACCAGGAAATCAGATTGAGTTATCTGGTGAAAAACTTAACAATATCCACGAAGCATGTTCAGAGTCTCACGATTATCTATTTGAGCTAAGACAGGTTACAAAAAAACTTAATATAAATATTGTGAGCACAGGTTTTGATCCCATTTCAAAACTTAATGAAATTCCTAATAATCCTAAAGAGAGATATAAACTAATGACAAGAGATATGCCATTGAATGGAGAATTAAGTCTAGACATGATGTATAGAACTTGTGGCACTCAATTAAATATCGACTATTCCTCTGAAAATGATTTTTTCAAAAAATTTAAAATTATAAATTCAATTGTTCCAATTTCTATCGCTTTATTTGCAAATTCCTCAATAGTTGAAAAAAAGAAAAGCAATTACTTATCTTATAGATCAAAAGTATGGCAAAATACTTCTCGAGGAGGGCTTCCTAAATTATTTTTTGAAAATTTAAATTTTGAAAAATATGCTGAATTTGTAATGAATTTCCCAATTTTATTTCTCTTAGATAAAGACAATTACATCTCGGGTAATAAATATATCTTTAAAGATTTTATGAATGGAAAAATTAATGAAATAGGAAATCGTCAACCAAGTGAAAGTGATCTATCTTTACACTTAAGTACTATATTTACTGAAAATAGATTGAAAAAATATATTGAATTAAGATCCATGGATACTTGTGGCTGGGATTGTTTATGTGCGGGACCTGCATTTTTTATAGGATTATTATATGGAAATTTAGATGAAGTTTATAACTTAATATCTTCATGGGATAAGGATAAAATAATAAATGCTTATCTAGATGCTCCTCAAAAAGGTTTTAATACTCAATTAATGGGTAAAGATCTTCTTTACTGGGCATCAACTTTATTGGAAATCTCAAAAAAGGGATTGGACAATCGAGATGTGGTCAACAAAAGTGGAAAAAATGAAAATTTGTTTTTATATCACTTACAAAAAGTAATCGATAATAAAATGACAAATGCAGATCATATGATTAGTAAATTTTCTAAAAATGAAGATTTAAAAGACTTATATGATAAATAAAATTGTTGCCATACAAGGAAACCACCCTTCTAGACTAAATCCGGAAACAGATACAAGTATTTTTTTAGCTAATGAAATTCAAAAAAAAAGATATAAAATTTTTTATTATGATCCAAAAGACTTATCGATTATAGACTCTAAAGTAATCGCAAAGGGTTTCTTTATAAAATTTAATTACAATAATAAAAAATTTTATAAAATCTTAAAAAAACAAAGATTAAATCTTATTAAATGTAAATATATCTTAATAAGACAAGACCCTCCTTTTAATCTTGAATACATCTCTACAACTTTCATACTTGAAACAATTAAGAATAAAGTAAAAATTATTAATGATCCTACTTCAATTAGAAATATCTCAGAAAAGCTTTATTCTGTTAAGTATCTAGATTTTATGCCAAAAACAATTTTTACTCAAAATATCCAAGAGATTAAAAAATTTTTTAAAAAAAATAAGTATGTAATTTTAAAACCTATTCATAGTTTTAGTGGAAATGACATTCATTTACTTAACAAATTTAAATTAAACTTCATAAAAAAGTTTATCAAAAAACATGATTATATTATGTGTCAGAAATATTTACCTAATATAAGCAAAGGGGATAAAAGAGTATTTTTAATTAATGGAAAAATATGTGGAGCAATATCAAGAGTGCCTAAAAAAGGTTCTTATTTAAGTAATATGAGTAAGGGTGCAAGTGCAAAAAATATTAATTTAACAAAAACAGAAAAAAAAATATCCAAAATAATTGGAAATGATTTAAAAAAAGATAGAATTTATTTTGCTGGAATAGATTTTATTGATCAAAAACTTAATGGAGATATTAATATTACATCTCCAACTGGATTAAAAACTTTATTTGATATTTCGAAAATTAATCTTGCCGAAACATTTTGGAAAGATTTAAAAGCATGAAAGATTTAACAGATCAACAAAAAGGATCTTTACTTGCTTTTGTCGCTGTAATGTTTATTACACCAGATTCATTATTCATCAGACTGTCTAATATTGATACTTGGGGTCTTGTTTTTTATAGAGGAATAATTCCATTTTTATCAGTTTTTTTGGTAATGCTGTTAATTTATAAATTAAATTTTTTTAACATACTTTTAAACAGTGGTTATCACGGTATCATCTATGTAGTAACTTTCAGTATAACTAATATTACATTTGTAGTTTCTATTCAAAACACAAATGTAGCAAACACACTTTTAATGATAGCAACTGCACCGATGTTATCAGCCATATTAGGGGCGTTTATATTAAAAGAACCTCCTGATAAAAAAACATGGATCTCAATAATTATAACATTTGTAGCCATTGTTTATATTTTTTATGACTCTATTAAAATTGGTAATTTTTATGGTGATATTTTAGGTTTTATTACTGCAATTGGTCTTGCTGTAGGTGCTATAACAATAAGATCTGCAAAATCAAAAAATCTAGTTCCTGCCGCAGTCGTTGGGAAACTATTTGTTGCTATTTTTGCTTTATTTTTTATAGAAAGTTTTACATTAGTGGAAAAAGATCTAATTATTGTACCTTTAATGTGTATTCTTTGTGTAGCTATACCATTTGTTTTAGTAACTATTGCTCCAAGATTTATACCTGCTGAAGAGGTGAATTTATTCTTTCTATTAGAAACAATTATAGGCCCAATTTGGGTTTGGTTGATTATAAAGGAGCAACCTAGTATCGAGACACTTCAAGGTGGGGTTATTATAATCTTAACAATAGCCATTCACTCTTTTTTAAAATTAAAGAAATCTTAACTTCTGTCACAATTAAGTCTTGATTTACTTATAGATGGCGGATAATTAGCGCGATTTTATGAACAAAGTTTTAAAGAATTCATGGGCATTATTTTTAGGCATGAGCTTCATTATGATGGCTTATGGTTTTCAAGGTTCATTACTTGGAGTGAGAGCTGTACAAGAGGAATTTAGTTTGACGGCTACTGGTTTTATGATGTCGGGTTATTTTATTGGGTACTTTATTGGAGCAGCTACGATTCCAAACGTTATTTCAAGAGTTGGACATATCAGAGTTTTTGCAGCTTTTGCATCTTTAGCATCATTAATTATTTTAATTCATTCAATTTTAATTCATCCTTTTATATGGTTTTTATTAAGAGTTCTAACTGGGGTTAGCATGGTTTGTATGTATACGGTTGCTGAGAGTTGGCTTAACGATAGATCAAGTAATAAAAATAGAGGTAGTGTCTTATCAATTTATATGGTGATTCTATATGGATCTATGGGTATAGGAATGTTTTTACTAAACTTCAGCACCCCGAAAAATTTTCAACCATTTATATTAGTCTCTGTGATCACTTCCGCAGCACTAATACCAATTTTACTTACAAAAAAAAAACCACCAACTTTCAAAAAAATTACTGCAATGTCAATTAACGAACTTTATAAATCTTCTCCATTTGGAATGGTAAGTTCTTTTTTTTATGGAACAATACAATCTGCTTTATTTACTCTTTTAGCAGTTTATGCAACATCAATGAATTTTTCTATTTTAGAAATTTCAATTGTAACCTTTTTGTTAGCTATCTCGGGTGCTATTGCTCAATTTCCAATCGGAAAAATATCTGATGTCTATGATAGAAGAAAAGTAATAATTGCATCTACTTTTGGGTCTGCAATTTTTGCACTTTTAACAATTTTTGTTTCCGGACAGATGTATTTACCAGATGGATTAGCAACAAGCAAAACATGGTTTTATATATTTTTTATTTTGTTTTCTTTTTGTAGCTTGCCTATGTTTTCATTAATTCTTGCACATACAAATGACTATATTACAAAAGATAAATTTGTTGCTGCTGGTGCAGGACTTCAATTCACATTTGGTTTAGGTGCTATGAGTGGACCTTTCTTGTGTTCGATATTTATGGATCTTGTTGGCTCTAATGGATTTTTTGTTTTTTTATTTTTCTTTCACTCTTTAATAGGTGCTTTCGGAATTTATAGAATGAGAGTAAGAGAAACTGGTGAGAATCCAGACTCTCAATTCGTAGCTATGCCTCAAACAATTACTCCAGCTGGGATAGAACTTAATCCTACAACTGAACCTATCGAAGAACCAATCAAAGAGGAAAATAAAGAGATTTAATTAAGTTTCTCTATAAAATTAGACATTTTAGATAAAACTTGTTTTTTATTTAACTTATCTGTTCTTATTAAAATTGCATCTTTTACTTTTATTAATGGACTATTTTTTCTTTTCTTATCCATTAAAGTTCTTTTACTGAGAGATTTTCTTACATCTTTTAATGAAACCTTTTTATTAAGATCAAGCCATCTCCTATAACTTGCAACTTTAACATTACATTTGAAATAGAAAGCTAAATCATATTTAGGATTTTTTACTAATATTTTACTTGCAATATCCCTACCTTCTACACAAACCCTTTTATTTTTTTTTATTAATTTTCTCTGAAAAGTATTTATTATTTTCCTTACATCTTTTTTTTTTGCAAGTAGAGCAACATGATTACTTATTTGTTCAGAATGTAAATTTGATTTTGCAATCTTTTTGTATGAAATATTTTTAAATTTTTTTTTTAAAAAACTAATTTCATTTTTTGGATTATTATTAATCATTTCTTTGCTAGCGTATCGATATAACAATCCTGAATTTATTAGATACAATTTATATTTCTTAGCAATTAGTTTTGCAGCAGTACTTTTTCCACTTGCTGACTCCCCATCGCATGCAATTATTAATTTTTTAAATTTTTTCATTAAACTTTAATAATATTTAGATTAATCTAATGCAAAAAAATTATCATATTTATTAGTTTTAAGTGAGATTTATCCCTTATAGGTTGAAACTCAAAATAATCATAATTTTTAATAACACTCAACTGAATTATTGAAAATTTTTTAAATATTTGTTTCAATACCTTTATAAAAAATGGTTAAAAAAAAAACTAAAAAAACAAATTCTAAAAAAAAAGTTGGGATAGTTAAAATCACTAATCTAGCTCCCAAATCTTTTTTAAGTAAGGCATTTTCTAATTACAAAAAAAATAAAGAATTAAATAAAATTAAGGCTATCAAATTAGAAAAGTTAAAAGAAAAAAACCAAATTCTTAAAGATAGAAAAGAACTTAAAGCTTGGGAAGAAAGACTTATTAAAGAAAGTAACAAATTAAAACAGAATGAAGATGAATTAAAATTAAAAGAAAAAGAAATTAAAACTAAGGAAGATTTACAAAAATTAGAGGCTACAAGACTAGTAAAAAAAGATGAAGAGTTAATATTAGTAAATAAAGAATTAAGAGCTAAAGAAAAAGAGCTTAAATTGAGAGAAGAAGCTCAAAATAGAAAAGATATCGATTTAAAAGTTCGTGAAGAAGAGCAAAGAAATTTAGAGCTAAAAGAAAAAAGAAGAAAAGAAAGAGCTCTTAAAATGATCAAAGCGGAAGAGGAAAAACAAAAAGAATTAGAATATATTAAGATTAAAGAGTGGGAAGAAAAATTTGATAGAGAACAGAAAGAAAAAGAACATAGAGAAAATTTAAGAGAAGAAAGATTGAGACAAAAGGAATTAGAAAAATTGCAATCATTTGAAAAAAAAGAAAAATCTGTAAATGATAACTTCTCTTCGGGATTGGAGAAATTTAAAGTTGATGTAACGAAAGAAAATTAATTTTTCTGATTAGGAAAATAATCTTTTAAATCACCTTCTCTATAGACGTCAGCTGTACAACAATGAATACCGCCTCCAAAAGCGTATGCATCTCTTAAATCAACAGGAATGACTTCCATACCTAATTTATCAAGTTGTTCAGCTTGATAAATTTCACTTTTTTCCACACAAACTGTTTTTGGATCCAAAACTAAAACATTCATAGATAACCATACCGACGAATAACAAAGAGGTGGCGGTTCATTGTGTGCAGGTTGCGCACTATCTATTATTCTCCATCCATTATCTTCAAATAATTTTCTTTGTTCTTTAGGAAGTTTTCTTTGAGGATTATTTATAATTAGCCCCTCTTTAATTGGAGTAAAAGTTGCATCAATATGAATTGGATATGGGTCTCCAGGAAAATTGACCGCATGAATTCTATGATCTTTAAAATGTCTTTTGAGCCAATCTATTCCTTTTAAATTTGTTGTAAAACCATGTTGTACAATTAAATCTTTACCAAATCTTAGAACATCAGCTGCATCAAAAAGTGGCTCTTCCTCTGTAGTTACAAAAAATTTTTCCTCGGTCCATTTAAGTCTCTTTTGAATTCCAATCTTATCCGACAAATAATCTTTACGATAATCAGCGTCTGTTAATCTTGGTTTTGGAGCAGTCTCATGACGCATATTTTTATCTTGCTCAAAATAACTTTTAATAAGAGGTCTATAATTTAAATATTCAAACCACCTACATCTATAACTCATTGTTGCTTCAAGCATTTCATTACCAACTGTAAGTATGATGTCTCTTGCTGGCATACACCCAAACATACTTTCCACCTCCCAATCAGGAGTGGAAATTTTTTGATTGTGATTCAAGGGTACAGGTCGATCAACTTTAATTCCTCTTTTTTCAAGCAATATTGCAAAATTATTTAATAACTCATTCGCTTTGTCGACAGTGTCCTTAATTCTAGGGCCATGAGTTCCCTTCATATCAGAGTCCTCTGGTACCTTAGCGTCTAATGCTGGTTCAGGGGCTGGGATACAACAACCATCCGCTTTTCCTATTATAACATGCTTTAGTGGATCCCATTCATTCCAACTATTTACTATAATTTTATTTTTAGTCATTTTACAAAAAATTAATTTAAAGCTATATGCCGCTTATTCCATTTCATAATTAGACTGTAATAAATTATTGACACAAATAGAAAAAAACCGCCAATAATTGTTGAAGTCGATGGTACCTCATTTATTCCAAATAATGGTAACCATACCCAAAAAATACCTCCGATGACTTCTGTCAAAGATAATAAAGTTAGTTCTGCTGCTTGAATAGCTTTTGAACCAATAGAGTATAAAATTAATCCTAAGCATACTAAGGTTCCGTGTAAAGAAAACATTGTACTATTGTAGCTTGAGGAAAAAAAACTTTGTTTTTTTATTAAAATTATCAATGCTGCAAATATAACACAAAATAATCCTGCAATAGCAACTGTTGT
Source organism: Candidatus Pelagibacter communis (assembly GCA_001180065.1). Taxonomy (GTDB): domain Bacteria; phylum Pseudomonadota; class Alphaproteobacteria; order Pelagibacterales; family Pelagibacteraceae; genus Pelagibacter; species Pelagibacter ubique_G. Next base: position 6,000 of record CVSM01000086.1, on the reverse strand, counting down.
AAATTTTGGTGTTTCTTTTCTCCATCTAAGAGTGACTGAAAACACAGAAAATCCAATTGATGAAGTAATTCCAAAAATAAATCCTATTAATGAACTTTTTGTGTCATTTCCTAAAGCCATTACAATAATTCCTGTTGTAGCGAGTAAAATTGATATCCACACATTTAAAGAAATTTTTTCTTTTAAAAATAAAAAAGCTAACAAGGCTGTAAAAAATGGCATAGCAGCTAAACATAAAAGAGTTACTGCCGCACTAGTATTAGTTATTGAGTATATAAAAGAAATCATTGCAACACCAAGTCCTATACCACCAGTAATACCTGACTTACCAATTTTCTTATAATTTTTATAAAAATTTAGACCCTCTTCAAAATACAAATATAAATTTAGAATTATAAAAATTGTTAATCCTCTCCCAAAAATATATTGCCAAGGTACTAAATGTGGGTCAGTCATATTTCTTACAACTAAGGGCCCAAAAGACCATAATAAGCCAGCAAACAAAACTACTGGAACGGCTATTTTTTCATTTTTTAACTCAATCATATTGAATATTTAATTCTAAATAGTTTTAACTACAACAAAAATGAGTATCTTAATCTATAATGGATTTAAAAATATTAGATATAGCATCAGATACAGATAATTTTAGGGCTATAAAAGACTATACTCACAATTCGAAATTAAAAAACTCTTTATGTGGTGATGAGGTAAAAATAGAGTTAATTATTAAAAATGATAAAATAATTGATTTTGGATATCAAGGAAATTCATGTATTTACTGTAGAGCTTCGGCTAACTTACTTTCAAAGATTTCTATTAATAATAAAAAAAATGAATTAAATAAGATATGTGATGATGCTAAATCTTATTTTGATGGAAATATCAAAATTAAGGAGAAAAAAAAATTATTGTTATTTCAAAAATTATTTAACAAAAAAAATCTTTTAAGAAAAGAGTGTATTTTATTACCTTTTCAAACTCTTAAAAAAATAGTATCAAATTAAGATAATGGTTAATTTAAAACAATCAATTTTAGCTGGTTTATTTTCAATAATTACAATCGGTATATTAACTTTTTTAACCTATAAAACTGAGTTTGGAATATTTTTATTAGCTTCTTTTGGTTCTTCGATGGTTTTGCTTTATGGTTATCCTGAGAGTCCTTTCGCTCAACCAAAAAATGTTTTTTTTGGTCATTTAGTTACAGCTATCGTAGGTTTGCTATTTTTGCACTTTGTTCCTTTGCCAATTTTTTTAACAATACCGTTGGCAGTTGGATTTGGAGTTGGGTTAATGATTTTATTGAATGTAACACATCCACCTGCAGGTGGTAATCCAATAATAGTAATTATTGGTAGTGTCTCTTTTGATTACTTGATAAGTCCTGTGATATCAGGATCAGTGATAATTATTATTTTTGCAATAATTGTTAACAAATTTATTTTGAAAAAATCTTATCCAAGCCAAAAATAATTTTTTATGAAATTATAAAATTATTTTCAATAAGCAAACCTATTAATATTCCTACGATTAATGCGAAAATTAATTTCTTCCTATTCACTTTTTTGTGCCGAAGATTTTAAATTTTTAACACTTGATGAAGATAATCTTAATCTTATACTTTGTTTAAGATTTTCCCAAAGCTTAGCCATTCCTAAAGGTTCATAAATCATAAATATAATCATTAAACCACCAAATATTACCTGTTCAATTGATGAAATAATTGTAGCATCAATAGCTCCATGAAATACATTATTACCTATAGCATTTAGTAGAACTGGAAATAGCAAAATAAATGCTGCTCCTATAAAAGCGCCATTAATAGTCCCAAGTCCTCCAAGAATGCACATAAATAGAATTTTAAATGATAATTTAATATCAAAAGCAACTGGCTCTAAAGATTTAAGGTAACAAAATGCAAAAAGTGCACCTGCAACTCCACAATAAAATGCACTAATAGCAAATGCTTGTACTTTTGTTCTTAATAATGAAACTCCCATGGATTCAGCAGCAATATCCATATCTCTAACTGCCATCCAATTCCTACCCGTACTGCCTCTAGCCATATTCATCGCTAATAACGTTAAAACTGTGGTAACCGCTAAACATACAAAATACATCGCTAATGGAGTTGTAAATGGTTTTCCTAAGATAACTATATCTTGAGCAGTTATAATACCTGATGAGTCGTAGTTTTTAAACCAACCAAATTTATCTATCATCCATATAATAAAAAACTGTGAAGCTAATGTTGCCACCATTAGATAAATTCCTCTTACTTTTAAACTTGGCAGACCAAACAAAATTCCAAAAGCTGCAGCAATTAAACCTGACACTATTAGAGAGCCTACGAAACCAAGATCGGGCACTCGTAAAATAAGATTAAACATTGCAAATGCACCTGCAGCCATAAAACCAGCTGCACCTAAAGCTAATTGTCCCGTATAACCCATGACAATTTGTTGTCCGATTGTAGCTAAAGCCAGGCATAGCCAAGGAATTAATATAGATGTGTACCAATATTCTGTTTTAATAAATGTTGGAATTATTAATACACTCAAAAACATACAAACAGCTAAGTTGATTAAATCTTTTTTTGTGTAAGTCATAAAAACTGGTTTCATAAATTAAACTCTCCTAATAATTTTTTCTCCAAATAAACCTTCCGGTCTATATAATAAAAAGAATATTGCTAATACGTAAGGAGCCCAACCTTCAATAGCTCCACCAAAAAACGGTCCAATGTATACTTCTAACACTTTCTCCACTGCACCAATAATTAGGCCACCTATAATGGCTCCTGGAATGGATGAGAAACCACCTATAATTAAGACTGGCAAAGCTTTTAATGCAAGATCAACAAGAGCAAATTGAACACCAGCTCTTGCACCCCACATACATCCTGCAACTAATGCTACAACCCCCGCAGCAGACCAAACTAATAACATTATATGTTTTAAAGGTATACCAATTGAACTAGCAGCACCTGCATCATCTGCTACAGCCCTCAATCCGAGACCGATTTTTGTATATTTAAATAAAAGGAATAAACCAATTATCATTATAGCTGCAACTAATCCAGCTGTGATATCAAGAGCACTAATAAATAGTTTTAAATTATCTGCGATCCACGGTACTGGAAAATCTCCTATACCTAAATCTAATCTTCTTACTTCTACTCCCCATGCAGCTTGAGCCAAACCCTCTAAAACATATCCAAGACCGATAGTAGCCATTAGCACTGTATCTTCACTAGCATTCATCAAAGGTCTTAAAACAAATCTCTCAGTGCATAAACCAACTACTACCATTAAAAGAGCAGCTAAAATAAAAGCAAGTACAAAAGGTATGTTAAAATCTTGCATGAAACCACAAAAAGCAAGCACTGAGAAAAAAACCATAGCTCCTTGTGAGAAATTAAATGTTGCTGAAGCTTTAAAAATTAGAACGAACCCTAAAGCAACTAGAGAGTACATCGTACCAGCAAGTAAACCACCAACTAAAACTTCCATGAAAAATAGCAATTCATCAACCATATTTTATCCTAGTGTTCTACTCCTAAATAAGCGTCTATTACTTTTTGATTTGATCTAACTTCATCAGGTGTACCATCGCCGATTACTTTACCATAATCAAGCACAACAACTCTGTCTGATATATCCATGACTACTCCCATATCATGCTCAATAAGAACCATAGTTGTACCTAGTTCGTCATTTACTTTTAAAATAAATCTACACATGTCTCTTTTTTCCTCAACATTCATTCCTGCCATAGGCTCATCTAATAAAATTATTGTAGAGTCTGTTGCAAGAGCACGACCTAATTCAACTTTTTTTTGTAGTCCATAAGGAAGTTTTCCTACTGGTGTATCTTTAATATCTTCAATCTCTAAAAAACTGATTATCTCTTCAGATCTCTCCCTGTTTAGTTTTTCCTCTTTTTTTACTTTAGGAAGTTGTAAAGCAACTTCAAGAAAATTTGTTTTTGTGTGAAGTTTTCTGCCAACTAAAATGTTATCTAAAACTGACATTCTTTTAAAAAGAGCTAAATTTTGAAAAGTTCTAGATAAACCCATTTGAGCCATAATATTTGGTGTTATATTAGGTATTTGTTGTCCCCTAAACGAAACAGTTCCTTGTTGAGGTTTATAAATTCCATTAATACAATTTAACATTGAGCTTTTTCCAGCTCCATTAGGTCCAATAATTGCTCTAACTTCGTGCTCAAGTACATTGAAAGAAGTATCTGTTATTGCTTTAACACCACCAAAAGAGAGTGAGATATTATTTACCTCTAATATTGGTTTTCCTATTTTAAATTTTCTTTCGTACGCCATCTTTAATTAATTTTTTTTTTTAAACTTTCTTCTTTAAGAACATCTCTAAAATTTTTTCTACCTTTCTTTGAAATTCCTAAATACAATTCTTTTACTTTATCATCATTTAATAAACTTTGCGCACTGCCGTCTAGCATAACTCTACCTGTTTCAATGATATAGCCGTAATCTGAATTTTTTAGTGCAACGTTAGTATTTTGTTCAGCAAGTAAAATGCTAACACCCTCTTTGGTATTTAACTCTTTTACAATATTAAAAATCTCAGCAACTAATTGTGGTGCAAGACCCATTGTTGGCTCATCTAATAATAACATTTTAGGTTTAGCCATCATTGCTCTTGCAACTGCTATCATTTGTTGCTCTCCACCTGAGGTAAACGCTGCTTGACTTTTTCTTCTTTCTTTAAGTCTTATGAAATAAGTATAAATTTTCTCTAATTCTTGATTGATATCACCTTTAGATAATTTTCTTGAATATGCTCCTGAAATTATATTTTCTTCTACAGTTAGGTGACCAAAACATCTTCTACCCTCTAACACTTGAACCATTCCGAGCCCAACCATTTGCGAAGGAGTTTGTTTATCTATTGTGTTTCCATCGTATTCAATTGAACCATTTGTAACTTTGCCTCTTTCTGAAGCTAACATTGTTGAAACTGCTTTTAATGTAGTGCTTTTACCCGCACCATTTGCTCCTAATAATGCAACTACTTTTCCCTTAGGAACTTTCAAGGACACGTCGTGTAAAGCTAAAATAACATTATCATATCTAACTTCAATATTCTTTATATCTAGAATGTTAGCTGAATTGTTACTCATTAAGCTTTCTTTTATATTAAATTAAATTTTATTAAAAGGGGGAGTTTGAAATAATTTAATTATTTAAACTCCCCCTTCAGTCGATATTAATTTATCTCTAAATTAATTATCCACATTTTTTCGGTGTAATGTTGTTCTCTTTAGCAAATTTCGCTGCAGAGTCCTCAACTAGACTTCTTATAAATGCAGGATCGCCTGGAGCTTCCCAACCAGTTACCTGATTGAATTTTGTTCCATCCCACTGCATTACAGCAAATTTACCGGCACCTTCATGGTTTTCACATGAAATAGCAAATGGAGCTAACATTCCTCCAACTCCAAGTTCAGTAAGTCTAGCTTCAGTCATGTTTAATGCTTCATAACCATCTCTAAACTCTGCACCAGTTACTGCTTTACCAACTTTGTTATGCATTTTTTGAGCATTTCTTAACGCTTCAATCCACATAACTGCAGCACCTAGTCCTCTATTCCAGTAAACTGAACCAATCCTATTTGGATCAGCCAAGTTACCTTTTCCAGCACCGTATACTTTGTCTTTGATGTCTTTAACCAATGGATATTCTCCTGGTAAAGCATTAGCAACAGCATAAGTTCCCTTAGCTGCATCACCTGCTGGATACATATCCTCTTCGGCAGCACCAAATGTTACGTACATCATTCTATCTCTTGGGAAATTAATTCTAGCAGCATTAGTCATTGCTGTTGAATTCATTCCAGAACCTGCTCCCCAGAAAGTAACCCAATCAGGTTTTTCTTTTCTGATTTGCAGCCACTGAGATTGTTGTTCCAGACCTGGAGGTGGGATTGATATTTCAATCAACTCAACTCCCCAGTCATTAC
>CVSM01000085.1 GCA_001180065.1 Candidatus Pelagibacter communis | reverse complement strand
TTTTACATTATCAAGAGCTATTCAATATTTAAGTGGGGATGCAGAAACTCCGCGGCAATATTTGATGGCTGGATCAGTTATAGTTACAGTGCCAGTTCTTTTAATTTTCATATATTTTGAAAAATACTTAGTAAGCGGCCTAACATCTGGTAGTGTTAAAGGATAATTGATGAGTAATTTAATAAGAAATTTTTTTTTTACATTTATTTTATTATTTTCAATTTCATTATTTTTTTATATTTATTATAAATCTGAGATTTTTTGGGAGGGACTAAACAGAGAATATTATTTGAATTATTATATATTATCTCTGTTATTAATTTTTATTTCTTTAATATCTTTTTTTGTAAATAAAAAAATCAATGAATATTTATTCATTATTTTAATAAGTCTAATAATTTCTGTTTATTTAACAGAAGGTTATTTACTATTGAAAAAGACTTCAAAAATATCACTTCGTGAGACAAATAATAAAAAAGCAAAACTTTACAAAACTGAAACAGGTAAAAAATATGATTTTAGATCTATTTTAGAAGTTTATCAGGATAAAATTAAATCTAAAACTGAGGTTGTTACAATAGTACATCCTAATTCAAACTCTTTTCAAAACAAATTCGGAATTTTTCCTTTATCAGGAATTTCAAATACAGAGACAATTTTTTGTAATGAAAATGGATATTACGCTATCTATAAAAGTGACAGGTATGGTTTTAACAATCCTGATAATGAATGGGACAGTAAAAGAGTAGAATATTTATTAGTTGGGGACTCTTTTACTCATGGAAGTTGTGTTAATAGACCAAATGATATTGCATCAGTTTTAAGAAAAATGTCAAAAAGAAGTGTTTTAAATCTTGGTTATGTCTCTAATGGTCCCTTAATGGAATATGCTGTTTTAAGAGAATATTTAAACTTAAAAGTTAATAAAGTTTTATGGATATATTATGAAAATGATTTAAGTGATTTACAATTTGAAATATCTAATCCATTTTTAAAAAATTATATTAAAGATTTAGATTTTAAACAGGAGCTTCAAGATAAACAAAAAGAGATTGATGAAATAGCTTTTTCTACTTTAAATAATCAAATAAATATTGAAAATATTAATAAAAATAAACATCCTACAAAAAAATTATTAAATTTTATAAAACTTTCAAAAACGAGAAAAAATATATTTCCCACATCTCAAAATAATAATTTCAAGAAGATACTTAAACTTACAAAAGACTTAACATCTAAAGATGAAATAAAATTATATTTCATATATTTGCCAGAATTTAATCATGAGAAAAAAAAATTTACCAATAAAAATTATAAAACTATAAAGAATATTGTAAATTATCTCGACATTCCTTTTATTGATATTTATGAGGAAGTTTTTAAAAATGAAAAAGATCCATTAATTTATTTTCCATTTAGATTAGGGGGTCATTATAATGAAATGGGTTATAAAAAAATTGCTGAAATAATATACAAATACACTAAAGATTAGATCCTAATGTTATTAAACGAGGGTATAAAGATTGTAATCTTGAAAAAAAGTATCTTATGAAAGCTTTAAAATTAAAAAAATTTTACTTATTCCTCTTGTTCATTTATAAATATTAGCATAAACACTCATGAAATTCATTAATGCCCTCGTGGTGAAATTGGTAGACACAAAGGACTTAAAATCCTTGCCGCTTGCGGAGTGCCAGTTCGAGTCTGGCCGAGGG
>CVSM01000084.1 GCA_001180065.1 Candidatus Pelagibacter communis | reverse complement strand
AGAAGCTTTTAACGCAAAACTTGCTTGACAACAACAATAGTCAAATTCTATTCCTTGTCCTATCCTATTAGGTCCTCCTCCTAATATTATAATTTTTTTATTTACTGATGGGTCGGCTTCACATTCAGAATTTATTGTGAGATTTCTTTGATATGTTGAATACATATAGGGTGTAAAAGATTTGAATTCAGCTGCACAGGTATCAACTTTTTTGAATACTGGTAAAATTTTTAATGCAGTTCTTTTTTTTCTTACAATATCTTCAGATAAATTTGTTAGTTCAGAAAGCTTCTTATCAGAAAAACCTATTGACTTTATTAGGTTAAAATCTTCAAAATTTTTAGGCAATCCATTATTTTTTATCTTAGTTTCATTATCTATTATTTCTTTGATTTGGTCTAAGAACCATGGATCGATTTTTGATAAGTTATAGATCTTTTTTAAATTTATTTTTTTTCTTATTGCCTCAGCTACAAGAAGAATTTTATTTGGAATATTTTCTCTAAGTTTTCTTTCTATTTGTCTTTTGTTTAGATTAAATATTCTGTCTAATCCTGAAAAACCTGTTTCAAGAGATACTAATGCTTTTTGTAGAGACTCTTTAAAGTTTCTTCCGATTGCCATAGCCTCACCAACTGATTTCATTGAAGTA
>CVSM01000083.1 GCA_001180065.1 Candidatus Pelagibacter communis | reverse complement strand
AGATCCTGCTGTTGGAGCTTCAACATGAGCATCTGGTAACCATGTATGAACTGGCCACATAGGAGTTTTAACTGCAAATGAGCTAAAGAAAGCTAACCATAAAAGATTTTGATATTTTTTATCAATACCAACCTCATAAAGTTGTGTCACATCTGTTGTTCCACTAATCCAATAAATAGAAATTATTGCAACCAACATCAAAACAGATCCTAGAAGTGTATAAAGGAAAAATTTAAATGCTGAATAAACTCTTCTGGAACCACCCCAAATTCCTATGATCAAAAACATAGGAATTAAACCAGCTTCAAAAAATAAATAAAAAACTACTAAATCTAAAGAACAAAAAACTCCAATCATGAAAGACTCCATAATTAAAACTGCAATTAAAAATTCACTAAGTCTTTTTTTAATTGAGTTATTTACTGAAATTATACAGAGAGGAGTTATGAACGTTGTTAAAATAATGAATAATATTGATATACCGTCTACGCCTACTTTGTAATTTATAAGGCCTTTAATCCATACTCTGTTCTCAATAAATTGGAAATCTGATGTGGATTGATCGAATAATATCCATAAATAAATAGATAAAAAAAAATTTACTAATGAAGTAAATAAAGCAACATACTTGACTGTTAAATTATTTTCTTTTTTACTTCTTGTGAAAAATAAAAAAAAGGCGCCTATTGTTGGGAGTAAAATCAAAGATGAAAGAATTGGAAAGTTCATTATTTAACTATTAAAAATGTTAATAAAGCAGAAAAACCTACCAACATTACAAATGCGTATTGATATATAAATCCACTTTGAAATTTATTTGCTTTTAGAGAGCATTTTTTTATAAATGAGGCAATACCATCAGGACCAAAACCATCGATTATTCTAACATCAAAAATTTTCCATAAGATTAATCCTAACTTCTTTGATGGGTTAATAAATACTTTTTCATAAAGTTCATCAAAATACCATTTGTTTAGTAAAAAATCGTGTAACGGTTTGTTAACTTCTGCAATTTTTTTTGGCAAATCTTTATTCTTCACAAATAAATAGTAAGCAAGAGGTATTGATAACAAGACCAAAGTAGGAGTTAATAATAAAAACCAAAGTGGTGGGTGGTCCGAACTTAAAGGCTCTAGAAAAAATATTGAATTCTGCCAAAAATTATTTTCTGCACTCTGACCAATAAATAATTCTTTAAATGTATATCCAGCAAATATTGCACCTATAGAAAGTAAAATTAACGGAATTAACATAACAAGAGGTGACTCGTGAGTTTCCTCAATTTTTATGTCCTTATTATTATATTCCCCATGAAAAGTTTTAAAAATTAATCTCCATGAATAAATTGAAGTGAGAAAAGCTGTAATAATTCCAATTCCTGCAGCGTATAAACCTGTTATATTTCCTCTTAAGTAAGCAAATTCAATAATTGCATCTTTAGAATAAAATCCAGACAAAAAAGGAAATCCTGTTAAAGCAAGGGTCCCTATTATCATTAAGCAATAAGTGTAAGGAAGCTTTTTCCACACTCCACCCATATTATTAATATTTTGCTCATCCTTAAATGCATGGATTACTGATCCAGATCCCAAAAATAGTAAAGCTTTAAAAAATGCGTGAGTAAATAGATGAAACATAGCTACATT
>CVSM01000082.1 GCA_001180065.1 Candidatus Pelagibacter communis | reverse complement strand
GTTTTGGCTTTATACCTTCATTTAATTTTCCTGATATTTTTCCATATTCATAGCAAGTACCTAAAATAATTAAATTTTTTAATCCATTATTTACAAGATTATAATTCAATTTTTTTTGTAAAATAAAAGTTTTAAGATGTCTTTTTAATAAATATTTCGGGATATCAGGCCAAGCTAAATTAACAACAATATCTGGTGAATTTAGATATTTAAAATAATTTTTTTTTTTTTTATTTAAATTCAGCTTCTTCCACGTAATTTTTTTATTTTTAACAATATTTTTTTTATTATTATAAGTTGCTATAATTTTAAATTTATTTTTTGGTATTAAAAAAATTAATTTAGCACCTATAAAACTTGTCCCTCCAATGATTGCAATCTTAGTTTTTGAATTTATATAATTCTTTTGCTGCATTTAAAAAACTTTTTTTTATTTTCCAATTTAATAATTTAATTGCTTTTAAATTATTACCTACGTTTGATCTAGATAAAATTATTTTTTTATTATTAATTTTACTTTTAAATTTAGGAATAAAATGTTCGATAACTGTATTAATGTAGGTTTTTTTTCCAGAAGAAAGAATAAGCTTATCAGGATTGCAGTCTTTTTTTATTAACTTATATAATCCATTACAAATATCCTCTGCATGAGAAAAGTCACCGCTAATATTTGTATAATATATTTTTTTTAGAAAATTATTATTTTTTTTTTTAATAGCATCTATTAACCTTGGTAATAAAAATCTTGGATTTCTGTAAATTGAGTCATGATTAAATAAAATAACAATTGATGTATTTAAATTATACTTTTTTTTTGTTTTTAGAAGGTAGTTTGATAAATTAATCCTAAATTTTGAGTAATAAGAATTAATTGTAGGAACAGATTTTTCATTTATTTTTTTTTTTGACAATTTATATATTTGTGATGAACTTGGAAAAATAAATTTTATTTCATTATTTTTTATTAGATAATTAATTAATTTTTTTGTAAGTTCTGAATTTTTTTTATAATCAATTTTTCTAAAACTTTGTCTAAAAGAAGGGTTACTTGAGCCAAGATGAACAATGATATTGGGCTTTATGTTATCTAATAATTTTTTAATATCCTTAAATTCTTTATTTGATATTCTAAAGTATTTAACATTTTTAACTTTTAATTTAATTTTTTTCCTAAAATTATTTACAAAGCCAAAAACTTTGAATTTATTTTTTACAAGAATTTTTGATAAGAGTATTCCATCTTGGCCAAGAGCCCCAGTAATAACAATTTTTTTCATTATTTAATTTATTTTTTTTTGACTTAAACTATTATAGTTCTGATGAAAATAAAAAACTGCAGATCATGTTCAAGTACTTCACTAAAATTTTTATATTCTTTAGGTAATCAATATTTAACTGGTATTTTTCCTGGGTCATCACGTGAGAAAATTCCAAAAGGTGAACTTAATATGATTATATGTAAAAAATGCAAACTTCTTCAACTAGGAAATTCTTTTGATGTAGATGTAATGTACGGAGACAGTTATGGATACATGTCATCACTAAACCCTCATATGATAAAACATCTAAAACTAAAATCTGAAAAACTTAAGAAAATTTCAAAACTTTCAAAGAAAGATATTGTTATAGATATAGGAAGTAACGATGGAACTACTTTAGGAAATTACGAAAAATCAAATATTTTGATAGGAGTTGACCCAACAATAAAAAAACTAAAAAAATTTTATAGAAAAGATATTATTGCGATCCCTGAGTTTTTTAATAAGTTTGTAGTTTCAAAATACTTAAAAAAAAAGAAGGCTAAAATAATTTCTACAATATCAATGTTTTATGATCTTCCATCTCCTATCGATTTTGCAAAGGATGTGTATGAGTGTTTAGCAGATGATGGTATTTGGCATTTAGAGCAAAGTTATATGCCATCAATGATAAAAAATATATCCTACGATACAATTTGTCACGAACATTTGGAATATTATTCTTTAGAAACTATAAAATTTATTTTTGATGAAGTAGGATTTAAGATCATTGACTTAGAATTTAATGATATCAATGGAGGTAGCTTCTCAATAACAGTAGCTAAGAAAAAATCAAAATTTAAAGAATATTCAAAAATAGTAAATTGGCTTTTAGAGAGAGAAAAAATCCTTAATTACAACTCACCATTAACTCACCTAGATTTTTATAAAAATGTTAAGAAACACAAGAAACTGTTAAAAGATTTGATTTCTAATTTAAAAGATATGAAAAAAAAAGTTATAGGCTATGGTGCATCGACTAAAGGAAATGTGATACTTCAATACTGTGATATTAATAATAAAGATTTAAGTTTTATCGCTGATGTAAATAAATATAAGAAAAATAAATATACACCTGGTAGTTTAATAAAAATTACTGATGAAAAAGCTATTAAAAAATATAATCCAGATTATATGTTAGTTCTACCTTGGCATTTTAAGAATTTCATACTACAAAAAGAAAAAAAATATTTAAATAATGGTGGAAAAATGATTTTTCCATTACCTGATATTGAAATTGTTTAATATTTAGATTTTTTCATCGAAATAATAATAATGTAAACTAAAGCATTTATAATATCTGAAAATTTCATTTTCGATGATCCAACACTTCGATAAGGAAGTTCAATAGGAATTTCATGAATTAAATATTTTTTTTTAAATAAAATGAAAATACTTTCCCAAAAGAAAGAATAACCATTATCTTTCGCTGAAAGAATATCTTTTGACTTAATATTGGTTAAATTGTAACAACGAAAAGCCCCTGAGGCATCAATATTTATTCCTAAAAAAAATTTTATGATAAAATGTCTTAAATTTGTAATTAAAATTCTAAATAGTGGCCAACTTTTTAGAGACTCTTTATTTGAAAATCGGGTTGTAGTAATTAAATCATACCTTTTTATTAAATGTAAAAATTTCTTAATATATTTAGGGTGATGAGTACCATCAGAGTCCATTGTTATTAAAATTTTGAAATTATTTTTGTACGCATACTTAACACCAAATTTATGTGCAGATCCGATACCCATTTTATTTTCCCGAGATTTCAATTTTATAAATTTATACTTTTTTGAAAATTTTAATATTTCTATTGCTGTGCCATCAGGTGAATTATCATCAATTACTAATATCTCAAATTTTGACTTGTACAGTTTAATTAATTTTTTTAAAAGTAAAGAAATATTAGTTCTTTCATTATACGTAGGAATTACAATCAATTGTTTCATATTCAATTTTAATTTTTTAAGATTAAGAAAATCAATATTTTAATTTTTTCAAAATTCCATAAATAAAATTACTGAAATTCTCTTTTTTTCTATAAGCAGTCTTGAATATTAAGATATCAATCATAAAGATGTCATTAAATATTAATGAATATATATCAACAATTGTTTTATTTACAACTTTTGATAATAAATGCTTAGAGTGATTATTCTAAATTTAAAAGGCGGTCTCGGTAATCAAATGTTTCAATATGCATTAGGTTACATTTTATCAAAAACAAAAAGAGTCCCATTATATTTTGATCTAAGATTAATGGAAGAACATAAGATAAAACCTTCACCAAGAAATGTACCAAGAGATTTTGATTTAGATATTTTTGGTATTAAAAAAGAAATAGTTTCTAAAAAAGATTTAATTAAAACTATTCAATTTCCCAATAACTATAGATTAAGAAAATATATTTCTATAATTTTAGATAAACTTAATTTATTTATTTTTTATGAAAAGAAAAGAGTTTTTAATAAAAGAATTTTTAATAATAATTTTAAAAATATTTATTTAGATGGTCTATGGCAGTCAGAAAAATATTTTAAAGATTTTAGAAATGAAATTTTAGGTATATATAATTTTGATATAGTAAAAAAAAAAGAAAAAAATATTAATTTTTTAAAAAAAATTGATCTCTCAAAAAGTATTTGTTTAAACGTTAGACGTACTGATTTTTTAAATAATCCTGAACATAATGTAGTAAATATTAATTATTATAAAAATGCTGTTTCAAATTTTATTAATATTATAGGAAATGATCTAAAAATTTATGTATTCTCGGATGACTTAGAGTGGTGTAAAAAAAATTTAAAGTTTAGTACGAATATAAATTTTGTTGAGCATGAATTTGCTGGATATAAGTTTTATGATTATCTTTATTTAATGAGTTCTTTTAAAAATTTCATCATCCCAAATAGCTCATTTGGTTGGTGGGCTAGTTGGCTTTCTAGGTATAAAGATAAAATTGTAATGACACCTGAAAGATGGAGTGGATTGATAGAAGAAAGTTCAATAGATATTGTGCCACCTGAGTGGATAAGGATTAAATATAAAAAATGATAAAAAAAAGGGCTTTTATAATTGGAGTAACGGGTCAGGACGGATCATATATGAGTAAATTTCTTTTAGATAAAAATTATACTATCTTCGGTTTTACTAGGTCGCTAAAAAAAAAAAATCTTAAAAATCTTAAAACCTTGGGTATAAAAAAAAAGATAAATTTAAAAAGATATAGGGATGAAAATTTAAATACAATTTTAAGAAATATTATAAAATATAAACCACAAGAAATTTATTTTTTTTCTGGCCAATCTTCAGTAAATCTTTCATTTGAAAATCCTATAGAAACATATGAAAGTAATATTAATATACTTTTTGAAATTTTGGAATTATTAAGAGTTAAAAAATTAAATAAAATAAAAGTTTTTAATTCCTCCTCCACAGATTGTTTTGGTAAAAGTAAAAATTTATATAATAATGAAAAAAATTTATTTTTTCCAATAAGTCCTTATGGACGAGCAAAGAGCTTTAGTTTTTGGCTTGTTAAATTTTATAGAGAAAATTATAATATTCATTCAAAAAATGGTATTCTTTCAAATCATGAGTCCCCGTTGAGACCATCAAGCTTTGCCTTAAAAAGAATAATTAATTTTGCTAATAATCATAAAAAAAATTTTTTAAAATTAGGTAATATCAATGTTTACAGAGATTGGGGTTGGGCCCCTGAATTTTCGGAAGCAATTTTTAAAATAAATAATAATAAAGTTCCCGATGATTACGTTGTTGGTACCGGAAAGATAACATCATTAAAATTCATAGTTAAAAGAATTTTTAAATTGAAGGAAATAAATAAAAAATTTTTAAAAACTAATACACCTAAATCTTTAAGGCCAGCGGATATAAAAAAAATTGGTACAAATCCTACAAAAATTTATAAAAATTTAAACTGGAAATCCAAGACAAATATTGATCAAATTATTAAAAAAATGCTTTTAAACGAACTTTATTAATAAATATGAGATTATTATTAGATTTAATTAAATACACAGCTAAAGGTTTTAGTGTATGCAAGACGTATCAAATATTAGAGTTAAAAAAACAAAATATAGAAGATGAAGTTATAGAATTCGGTACGATATATTATAATGAAAGTTTAATAAAATATATTAAGAATAAACCAAAAAAAGTTTTCTTTAGTAATTTATTTAAGTTAAAATTGAGGAATTATTTTTGTATCAATTTAGAAAAAAAGAATAAAATAAAAAAAAGATTTAAAAATATCCTAGCTTTTAATATTTTAGAACATATACATAATGATTCTCATGCAATTGATGAATTAAAGAAATTATTAAAAAAAAAAGGTAAATTATATATTTCAACACCCTTTTTATATAGGTATCATCAAGCTCCGAAAGATTACAAGAGATACACTTTAGAATATTTTGAAAAAATTTTAAAAGATAAGAATTTTAGGATAAAGAAAAAGGTATCATTAGGAACTGGTCCTTTTTTAGCATCTTACTCATTATTATTTGATTATCTTAAAAAAATTCCATTTGTTTCTTATCCGATTATCACACTTTGTTTTTTATTAGATTATTTTTTGATGTTATTTCATAAAAATAAATCAAATATACTATATCCAATATGCATAATTATAGTTGCTGAAAAATAAATTAGATTGTCCAATGAAAAATCAAACATTAAATAATTATAAAAATTATTTATTTTTGTATCTTTTTTTATTATTTTCGATGTCTGTTTGTTTTTTGTATCTAAAACATGATGTGGGTAATGACTCAACTATTTCTGAATGGATAATTAATTATAGTGGTGGATTTACTAAAAGAGGACTAATAGGACAAATTTCTATTTATTTTGCAAGATTTTTTGATAGCGAGCTCAGAGATATAATTTTATACTTTCAAATAATAATAATTGGAACCTATTTTATTTTAATTTTCACATTTTTAAAAAATATATTTTTAGAGAGAATTTATTTGTTATGTATTTTTACACCAGTATTTTTACTTTATCCAGTTTATGAGATTGAAGTTTTAGCTAGAAAAGAAATTTTTATTTTTATTCTTTTTATAATTCATTTACTGATTTTAATTCACAAATTTAAATATGCTAATATTTCAAAATTAATAACATTCACTATTTCAGTATTAATTTGGGAACCAGTTTTATTTTTTTTACCAATGTGGATTTTTATAGATATTGCCTCCAAAGAATCTGAAAAAAAAAATAATTTATTATTTTTTATAAGAGATCAAATTTTTTACTTACCAGCAATAATCATAGGTATGGTTTTTATTTTTAATCCTCTAAGTGAAATAGAACATTTTCAAATGGCCACTATTTTAAAAAATGAATTTAATGAAGTATGCTATATGTCATGTAGTCTTTTGTTACATAAATCAACTTTCATGCAACAGTTTACTGGAAATTTTCATGCTTATTCAACAGAAAATGTTCTTAGATATATTTGGATAATGTTCATTGCATTTTTACCATTATTCATTTTGTTAAAAAACATTAATTTTAGAAAAAAGAAAAAAATTAATTTTTTAATAAATTCAGAAAAAAAAGTAACAAATTATTTTTATTTGACTTTATCTCCAGTATTAATTTTATTTTTAATGGGATATGACTGGGGAAGATGGGTAAATATTTCTTACACTCTAAGCTTGTTAACTTTTCTTTACTTATATAAGAAAGATATAATTATAATTAATTTTGGAACTTTAAAAAAAAGTAGAATAAATCTTTTATCTTTAAGAAATTTTTCTTTAATTTTTATCATTTATTGCTTTACATGGTCGCCTAAAACAGTCATTACTGGGGATATTGGATCTTTTCCGCTTTATAGAGCTATATATAAAATTTATAAAACTTTTTTGACATAAATTGAAAAAAAAAACTAAAATTTTTATATTCAATCCTTATCCAGCAATAGGAGGCGTAGATACTTCAATTAAAAAATTTATTTATTCTTTATCTGAAAAATTTCAGATTGAATATTTATCATTAAGGAAAACAGAAAATTTTCAAAAACGTAATATAAAAAATACAGTAGTTAAATCTAGTTCGACCTTCAAAAGTTTTTTTAAAATTTACAAAGTTTTTAATAAAGATCAACATGAAAACAAAATTTTTTTTTCTGTACAATATTTTGTAAATGTTTGGTCAATTATTTTTATAAAATTATTTCTTAAAAAAAAATTATTTATTTACGAGGTTAATCATTTAAATGAATTAGGTTACTACTCTGGTTTTAAGGATTTCATTAAAAAAAAAATTATTAAACTTTTAATTAGGGTATTATATAAATATCCTGATATCGTTGCTGCTAATTCACAAGAATTATCACATGATTTAGAAAAGTTTACTAAACGAAAAATTTATACTTTATACAATCCGTCTTTCAAAAAAATTAAGATAAAAAAAAAAAATTATAAACCAAAAAATACAATAAATATTCTAAATATATCAAGATTTGAGGATCAGAAAGATCACTTTACTTTGCTTAAAGCAATTAATATCTCAAAAATTAAAGATAAAATTAATTTAACATTAGTTGGTTATGGAAAAAATTATTCACAAATAAAAAATTTTATAAAAGATAATAAAATTAAAGCCAAAATAATTTTAAACGAAAAAAAAATAGATAAGTTTTATAAAAAAGCTGATTTGTATATATGCCCGTCCCTGTATGAAGGATTGCCAACTACAGTTATTGAGGCTGCAAGTAATTGTGTACCGATTATATGCTCAGATTTTAAAAGTGGTGCAAATGAAATTTTAAAAAATGGAAAAGGTGGATACCTTTTTAAGGTAAAGGATTATGAATTTTTATCTAAACTTATTTTTAAATTTTATCATGATCCAAAACCTTTCTTTAAAAAAGAATTAGTATGTAGAAAAAATTTGATGAGGTTTAATGAAAAAAAAAATACAAACTTATTTAAGAGATTTTTAAAGAGATTATATTAAAATCTTCCTTAGTTTAGTGGTATGAGACAAAATTGAAAATTTATCAGCATACTTTCTCGCATCTTTAATTTTTTTTAAATTTTTATTTTTTGAGTTTTTTACCGCTTTTAAAAAACTTTTTTCATCATTAAAATTAAAAAAATAACATAAGTTTCCATTTTTTTTCATATCTTTAGGACCATTATCTACCAGTGATGTAATAATTTTTTTCTTTAAAAATGCAGCCTCTAAAAGTGAAAATCCCGGATCTTCGTACTCTGCCACAGATACTAACATTTGACAGCGATTTATATAATTATAAACATTTTTCTGAAAACCTAAGAGAATAATAGATTTTTCACAATTAAGATGATTTATAATTTTTTGTAATTTAATTTTTTCTTCCCCATCCCCTATAATTAAAAGATAATCTGTTTTTATTATTTTTTGATATTTAGCAAACATTTTTATTAAAAATTCAAAGTTTTTTTGATTTGTCAATCTACCAATAGAAAGAATAAATGTTTTGTGTTTAAATTTATTTGGAAGCTTACTAAGCTTATTTTTTGAAATCTCTATTTTGTCTATAGCTGGATCACGTAATAAGATTATTTTATTTTGATTAAAAATTTTGGACTTTTTTAACATTTTTAAAGTTTTTTGAGTCGGAGCAGTTACTTTGTGAATGTATTTTGAGAATAACTTCCAAATAACAGTCCTAATTATTGTTAATTTTGGTAGACCAGATATTCTTAAAATGATTTTGGTATTTTTAGAAATTAAAGGACTTAAAATAATTGGTAAAATAGTTAATAAGTGAACAATTAGGTATTTTGGTTTTTCTTTTTGGATTTTAATAATTAATGGAAAAAAATTAACAAAAAATATTATTAAAAAAGAAATCCTACTTTGAATAAAACCCTCTTTTGGTAAAAATTTATGAAAGCTAAATGGATAAAGATCTTTTATTTTAATTTTTGAAGACTCTTTTTTTAAAAAATCCCATTCACCAGAACTATTTAACACTGTTACTTCATCAATATTTCTCAGTTTATTATTTTTTAAAATAGATTTTGCAGATCTCAGTACTGATTTAATGGTCGCTATATTCGTTAGAAATGGACACCAATAATAAATTTTCATAGAAATTTTTTTTTTTTATTATATTAATTATATATTATCTTTACTGTAAGACATTTCGAATGAAAAATCTAAAAATATCAATTATCACAGTTGTTAAAAATAATAAAGATACGATTGAAAAAAATATTTTAAGCTTATTAAATCAAAATTATAAAAACTATGAGCATATTGTTATAGATGGTGGTTCCACTGATGGTACCATTGAAGTAATAAATAAATATAAAAAACATATAAAATATTTCATATCAGAAAAAGATAATGGTATTTATGATGCTATGAATAAAGGTATTGATAGAGTTGAAGGAGATATAATAGGTATACTTAATTCGGACGATTATTATTTTTCAAATGCACTACAAATAGTAAATGATTATTTTGAAAAGTATAATGAAATAGATTTTTTATTTGGAAGTGTAAAAAAACATACTTTGCAGACTGGTTTTTATCCCAAAAAGATATTTTGGACTTTCGGTTTTTATACATCACATTCAGTTGGTTTTTTTATCAAATCTGAAGCACAGAAAAGAATAGGATATTATAATACTAAATATAAATATTCATCAGATTATGACTTGTTTTTTAAAATGATCGTGAAATTTAAGATGAAAGGTATGGCAACTAATAAGGATGAAGTTATGGGGCATTTTGGTCTTAATGGATTATCTTCAAAACTTAAATATATTGACTATCTTAATGAAAATACTCAAATACGATTAGATAATGGACAAAATAAATTTTTTGTGTGGTGCATTCATTATTTAAGATTTTTTAAGAGAGTGTTTAGAATTATAAAAGAGCAAAATAAAACATGAACTTTTTAATAAGTGGATGTGCAGGTTTTATTGGCTATCATTTATCAAACTATTTATGTAAAAAATATAAGAATTCAAAAATTATCGGATTTGATAATTTAAATAATTATTATTCAGTCAAACTCAAAAAAAAAAGGATATCTAATCTTAAGAAAAATAGAAATTTTTCTTTTAGTAAAATTGATTTAAAAGATAAAAAAAAATTATCAGAGTTATTTAAAAAAAGGAAAATTAAAATTGTTTTTCATTTAGCTGCTCAAGCGGGTGTTAGAGATTCACTCAAAATGCCAAAGTCTTATTTTAAAAGTAACTTTGAAGGATATATAAATATAATAAATTTATCTAAAATGAATAAAATCAAAAAATTTATATTTGCGTCATCTAGCTCAGTTTATGGTGATCAAAAAAAATTTCCAATTAATGAAAAAACGAAAATAATTCCAAAAAATATTTACGCCGCAACTAAAAAAGTTAATGAAGAGATAGGTGAAGACCTGTCTAAAATCTCTAATATGAAAGTTATCGGACTGAGATTTTTTACTGTATACGGAAAATATGGTAGACCAGATATGTTTGTTTTTAAATATTTAGAATCCTTAATCAAGAGAAAAAATTTTAATTTGTTTAATAAAGGAAATCATTTGAGAGATTATACGCATATAGAAGATGTAGTTGAGATGATGGATTTATTAATGAGAAAAAAAATGAAAAATAATTTTGAAATATTCAATATTTGTTCTAATAAACCAATTGATATTAATAAATTGTCTTTATTTATTGCAAAATTTGTTGGTATAAAACCAAAATTAAGTCTTCGAGCAAGAAATCAGATTGAAGTAGTAAAAACCCATGGCGATAATAGAAAAATTTTAAAATTTCTTAAATATAAGATTAAAAAGAATATCTATTTGGAGTTACCAAAAATAATTACTTGGTATAAACAAAATAAAATTTGGAACTTTAAAGTTTAGATCATTCATGAATAAGTATTCTGTATCAGTTTTAATTTTAAATTATAATAATGCAAAATATTTAAATAGATCAATAAAATCATGCATAAATCAATCTTATAAACAAATTGAAATATTAGTTTATGACGACAAATCATCTGATTGCTCTGTAGAAATTTTAAAAAAGTATAAAAACAAGAAAATAAAAGTATTCTATAATACTTCTAATAAAACAAATATTGCAGCCATAGATGCTAAAAATGGGTATTATAACTTAATAAAACTTTCAAAAGGAAAAATAATTTTTTTATTAGATAGTGATGATTATTTTAAAAAAAATAAAGTAAAAGAACTTATAAAAATTTATAAAAAAAATAATCAAATTAATTATATTCAAGATTTACCAACGATATATTCAAAAGGAAAAAAAAAAATTAAAAACAAAAATAATTTTCTAAGTTTTTGGCCATATTTAGCCCCTGAAAGTTGCATTAGTTTTAGAAAAAAATTATTTATCGATTTTAAAAAAAGAAATAAGAGTTTTGAAAATAATTTCAACGATGTTTGGTTTGGATTTAGATTGGGTGTGTTTGCATACTTTAAAGATAGATCTTTTTATTCACTTGATAAAAGTCTAACAAATTACAAATCTTATGGAGAGTCAAAAAAATATAATTTATTTAATTCAAATTGGTTTAATAGAAGACTCAATTCATTTTATTATTTAAAAAAAATAGACCAGAGTCATATCAATCTAAATTTTAATTTTGATTATCTTTTCACAAAAGTAATTTGCTTAATATCAAAGTGTTTTAAATAATTTAAAATACTCATTAAGATTTTTATAATAATCAAATCTTATTGATCTTTTTTTTGCATATCTTTTTTTTTTTAAACAAAATTTGTAATTTCTTTTATAGAATAATATTTTCTCACTAAGTTCCTTATGATTTTCAATTTTAAATAATAAACCACCTTTTCCATTATCCAGTATTTCCCTAGGTCCAGTTGGGCAATTTGATGAAATAATAAATTTGTTTAAAGCTATGCCCTCTAACAAAACATTTGGTAAACCCTCAAATTTTGATGATAATAATAATATGTGTGATTTTCTGATGTACGGGTAAGGGTTATTCGTTCTTTTATTTATTTTTACTAGATTATTAAGATTATTTTTATTCACATAATTTAAAAGATTTTCTTTTTGATCACCTTCACCTAAAATTAAAAGACGTAAATTACATTTTTCTTTTAAATAATTTAACGATTTAAGAATTGTTATATGATCTTTTTGTTCAACCAATCTACCAATTGAAATTAGATTAATTGTATTTTTTCTATAAAAATTAAATTCAATTTTTTTTTTTGATAGCTTTCTAATTTCATCTATATTTAATGGATTGTATATACATTTGGAATTTAGATTGAATTTTGATTTAAGTTCTCTTTTAAAATCATTACTATTAACCACTATATTGTCAGAAAGTTTAAGTATTTTTGAAAAAATTAAATTTTTTAAATAATTTGTCGACCAACCCGAAGGAGATGAATTTGGTCTTATAACAACCCTCAAACCAAAAATCTTACAAAATAAAATACAAAGAATATTACCTTGAAAACAAAAAACGTTTATTTTCTTATTTTTTCTATAATTTTTGAATAAAAAGTAAATACAAATTATAAATTTAATAAATCTCTTTTGTTTATCCCAAATATGATTTTCTGGGCTTATAAATCTTATTTTTTTTACAAATTTTTTTTTAACTTTTTTTGATGTAGTTATTAGTGAAATTTTTACATTTTTTGAAGCAAAGTAGTTAGCTATCATTCTAATATTTTTTTCAACACCACCACCCTCAAAAGATGGCATAAAAAACACAATTTCTTTTTTCATTTCATTTTTATACATTATGATAAGTATAAGTATAAATATTAAATTATGAGTTTAGTAAGTGTAATAATTCCTTATTATAGAAAAAAACAATATATATCTAGGACCTTAAAGTCTGTAATTAATCAATCTTACAAAAAATTAGAAATTATAATAATTTACGACGATGATAATAAAGAAGAACTTAAATTCTTAAAGCAAATAACCCTAAAAGATAGAAGGATCAAAATACTAGTAAATAAGAAAAATCTTGGGGTAGGGCTATCTAGAAATAAAGGAATTAAAAAGTCAAGAGGGGAATATATAGCCTTCTTAGATGCAGACGATTTTTGGTTGAAGGATAAAATTAAAAACCAAATAAGTTTCATGAAACGTAAAGAAATAACTTTTTCTCATACAAGCTATTCAATTGTTGACAGTCAAAATATGATTATCTCCAAAAGAAATGCAAAAAATTTTTTAAGATTAAATGATTTAATCAAATCTTGCGATATTGGACTTTCAACTGTTATGATAAAAAAAAATCATTTAAAAACAAACAAATTTCCAAATTTAAAGACAAAAGAAGATTTTGTATTATGGTTAAAACTTCTTTCAAAAAATGTTAAGATATATGGTATAGATAAAAATTTAGTGCAATGGAATAAAACCAAAAATTCTTTATCTTCATCTTTGATACAAAAACTTCTTGATGGATTCAAAGTTTACAATTATTATATGAAATTTAATTTTTTAAAATCTTTTTATTATCTTTTTTTATTAAGTTTAAATTATTTAAAAAAATAATGAATTTTTCCTATCTATTAATAATTCCATTATTAATTGTTTCTATAAATTTTATTCTTAACAAGAATAATTTTTTACAAAGTTTGACTGGAGATAAACATCAATTATTCGTTGAAAAAAATAATGTTCCTTTATCAGGAGGAGTAATACTATTTATTTTTAGCATAGTTTTTTTTATTCATAAAATAGATTTTTTTTATTTTTTGATAATATTTTTAATTGGTATTTTATCTGATATCAAAATATTAAAATCTGCAAAAGTAAGATTTTTACTTCAGGGAATTACCATATTTTTTTTGGTCGTTAATTTTGACTTATATGTGAGTGATATTCGAGTTCCACTAATAAATTATTTACTAGAACATACAATTTTCTCTTATATTTTTTTTACATTCTGTTTATTGATTGTGACTAATGGAACTAATTTTATAGATGGTCTTAATGGATTAGTAATTAATTATTATTTACTCATATTAATTTTGATTTTTAATATGGAAGTTATTACTGAAACAATGAATATTCGTGTACTTATATTAAGTTATATTATTTTATTAATTTATCTACTTTTATTCAATTTATTAAATAAATTATATTTAGGGGACTCAGGATCTTATTTACTTGGAGTTTCAATAGGCTCTTTACTAATTTTTATTTATAAAGAAATCACTTTTATTTCACCATTTTTTGTTGTTCTACTGTTGTGGTATCCATGTTTTGAAAATCTATTCTCAATAATAAGAAAAAAAAGGTTTAATTTATCTCCTTTAAATGCAGATAATAAACATCTTCATCATCTTTTATTTTATTATATAAACTCTAATTATAATTTTACAAAAATATTTTCTAACAATGTGTCTAGTGTTCTAATCAACTTAGTTAATTTGATATTTTTTGTTATTGGAGTTAATTATGTTAATAATAGTTTGATACAAATTATTTTAATTTTTTCTCTTATTTTAATTTATATCTCTACATATTTATTTTTATTTAAATTTAGATATAAAAAATTCTTTAATCGTTAAATGCCTCTACAATAGCAAAATTAAGCCAAAATATAGCTGCTCCATAAGTTGTAAAAAAACTTCCTGACGGAATTAGAGGAGTAAATGAGACCAAAATAAAAAGTAAGCCTGATAAATGATAAAAATTTCTATTCTTAATCTGAATTTTGATACTTCTCCTTAAAAAAATAAAAAAAAATATCAAAAAAGATATATATCCAAATAATCCCATTTCAGCCAAAAATTCAAAGTGAACTTGATGTGGATGGGTTGTTTTTCTTTTTTCATTAAATATGAAATTAGGATTTTCATATTTTGCTTTACCACTCTCAATTCTATAATTTTTTAAACCAACTCCAAAATAAGGATGATTTTTGAAAATTTGAATCGCTGTATCATAATGAACTCCGTAAGTAGAAAACCTAAAAAATTTTTTAATATCGTAATTATGGTGAACTAAATTTTTAAATGTTTGATTATAAAATCTTTCTTTTAAATTTTCGTTTTTACTTATAGTAAAAAATATTAACATCAAAGTAATAAAAAAAAGAAGTAATTTTTTCCATAAAATAGTTTTATCGACTATTAAAAAAAATAAAAAAGTAATTATTAAAATTTTAATAAAGTTTGATCTTTCTCCTATTAGGAATGAAATAATAATTAAAAAAATTGAAGAAATTAAAAAAAATTTTCTTTTTTTAAATGAATAATATATAAAGCTTAAAGTTAATAAAATAAAACCAAAATAAAAATTTCCTATCTTTAACTCATCATTAAGAAAACTAGATATTCTTCCAGGCAAATAACTTTGAAATCCCAAGGTGTTAAAACCAAAAATTGATTCAAAAATTATATCAATTGTAACTATAAAAAATATTATTGACCAAGAAAAAAAAATTAACCTGTCATCGGTTTTGTTCTTATTAAGAATAAATTTAATTGCAAAAATAAATATTATGAATCTAATAAAACCAATTGATCTCGAAATAGAATTTTCAACATTTATACTGAGCAGCATATTTATTATTAAGGCAGCCCATACAAGCATTAAGATATAAAAACTTTGGTTTATTAAAAAATTCAATTTTTTTTCCTTTATTAATATTGATAAAAACAAGATATCTATTAAGACAATAGAACTGTTTATAACTGATGAGCCAATTAATAGCGTTATTGGAAAAATGGTTATTAAAAAAACCAAAAAGGTTCTGGGTTCTAATTTATAATTCTGGATTAATTCTTTCATTTTTTTTCAAAAAATAACTTTATCATCTGTGATAAAATTAGATAACCATCCTTAAATGCATTTACCTTTTTTTTTCCTGCAATTCTTTTACGTTCATAACAGTTTACAGTACCAAGTTTC
This sequence comes from Candidatus Pelagibacter communis, assembly GCA_001180065.1. Lineage (GTDB taxonomy): Bacteria > Pseudomonadota > Alphaproteobacteria > Pelagibacterales > Pelagibacteraceae > Pelagibacter > Pelagibacter ubique_G. The sequence continues at coordinate 14,564 of CVSM01000082.1, read as the reverse complement.
ATATTATGTTTCTGAGCCTTGATTGGAAGTTCTACACAAAACCTAAAATCTTTTTGTTTAAGATTGAGTTTTTTTGCTTGGACTGTATTCCCAAGCACATAAGTATAAAGAATATCAGTTATTTTTATATTAAAAAAAATATTTCCAATTTTTGTAAAAATATAGTTTCCAATTTTAGTTATTATAGTATCGTCATCACTTCCACTATTATGCTCATACCTAGATCCGAAAATAAAGTCATAATTATCTTTATTAATTTTTTCTAACATTAAATTTAGCTCTTTTGGATCAAAAGATCCATCAGCATTAAAAATACAAAAATATTTACTTGTAACAGAATTAATTCCTTCTATTAAAGCATCTCCATATCCTTTTTGATTTTGGTAAATTATTTTGCAATTGTATTCTGATATTGCATCAATCGTCATTCTATCACTTTCCTCTAGAATGACATGAATAATAAGATTATATCTTTTTAACTCTTCGAGTACAGTTGGAAGACATTCTTTTTCATTTTTTGCTGGTATTATTAGTGTTAAATTATCCATTATTTATGATAGTTAAATGAAACTATATATATAATGTTTATTAATTTTTATACTTTTTTTATATTCTATTTTTTTATTATCTGTTCAATAATTGGTTACGGTTTATTTATTAACCATACGGTGATTAAATCAAATTCTTTTAAAAACATCGGATATATAGGGTTAACTGCAATTTTCTTTTTTACTATTTATTCATATTTTACGAGTTTATTTATTAAACATGGATTATATCATAATATAATTTTCTTAGGATTAGGTTTTGTTTTTTTTATAATAAAATTTAAAGATTTCATCAAATTATCGAAAAATGATTTATATATCACTTTGGGTATATTTATTTATTTAATAGTTGGTTTGTTTATTTACAAAGCACACGACGATTTTTTATATTATCATTTTCAATACAGTTATTATTTAACTCAGCAACCAACAGTTATTGGTATAGGAAATTTTGGCCTAGGTTTGAGAACTCCATCATCATTATTTTATTTAAATTCACTATTTTACTTGCCTATAGTAAAATATTATACATTTCAAATAACACCAGTTTTAATACTTGGTTTTTCAAATTTAATTTTAATCACAAAAATCAAAAATGACTTAAAGAATAATAAATATAATTTTTTAACAATTTATAATTTACTTGTATTTATTTTTATCAATATCTTTTTTTATAGAATTTCAGAACATGGAACAGATAAATCTGCACAAATTTTGATATTAATATTAATTTCAGAAATTCTATTAATGATAAATTTTAAAGGAATAATTGAGAAAAGCATTTCAAAATTATTTATTTTAATCGGATTAATTATAGCTTTTAAAGCTTTTTATATATTATATGGATTGCTATTTTTTGTAATAATTTATTATTTATTTAAAATAAAAAAAGATTTCTTAAGTATTCTTAACGTTTTGATTAAAAATTATTTTTTTTTATCATTTATTTTTTTGTTAATATTATTACTCTTTCACAACCTGTTGATATCAGGTTGTTTAATTTACCCTGTTTCTATCACATGCTTTGACAATAATCTTTGGTCTATCAAAATAGATGAAGTAAAGGATTTAAATAATTGGTATGAACAATGGGCAAAGGGTGGAGCTGGTCCAAATTTTAGAGTTGATGACCCAATTTTATATATCAAAGATTTTAATTGGGTTTCGAATTGGATAGATATTTATTTTTTTAATAAAGTATCGGATTTTTTACTTGGTATAAGCGTTTTATTATTAATTTCATTTTTTGTGTTAAAATCGAGTGAAAAAATTTCACAAAAAAAAAAAAAGATTAATTTATTAGTATTTTTTATTTTAATATTATTATTAGAGTGGTTTTATAATCATCCTGCTTTAAGGTATGGAGGATACTGTTTAATAGTATCTTTAGTATTTATTTATTTTTCTATTTTCATGGAAAAGTACAAAGTACAAATCAACTTAATTTCTAAAAAATTTTATTTTTTGATTTTTGTTACAATGTTAATTTTTATTTTTAGAAATTATGAGAGAGTAAAATTTGAAAAAGAATTCTATAGTTATAAACCATTAAAAAATTTCTATTTTAAAATTGAGGAAAAGAGTTTTAATTTACAGAACAATATTGAAGAATTAATTTCTAATTACGAAGTATGTAAAGATAATGATATAAATTGTCAATTTACAATAGATGGAAATATTTATGTAGAAAAAAAATATGGTAAATATATTTTTTATAAAAAATGATTAATTTTATTACTCTAAGAATATTAGATTTTTTTGATTTTTTTTATAAAAAAAAGATTTTGAATTTTTTAAAAAGTTTGAAATTACAGAATTTAGATGTTGTTTTTGATGTAGGTGCTCATGAGGGTGAAATGCAATTTTTTTTTCTTAAAAATTTTAATGTTAAAAAAATTATATCATTTGAAGCAAGTGAAATTAATTTTTCACAATTAAAAAAGAATGTTGAGTTAAATAAAAAAAGGTTTTTTCATTCAAATATTCTAATTGAAAATATAGCCCTAGGTAAAGAAAGTGAAAAAAAAATATTTAAACAATTTATAGAAACTTCATCTTCAACATTTAGTAATATAAACACTAACTCAAAATATTTTAAAAAAAAATTTCAATTATTAAACAAAAAAAGAGATAATAGTTTTTTTGAGAAAAAACAAATTCAATTAACTCCTTTAAATGAATATTTAGAAAATAAAAAGATAAATAAAATTGATATATTAAAGATAGATACTGAGGGGTACGAGTTTGAGATATTGAAAGGTCTAAAAAATCAAATTAAAATCATTGATATTATTTTTTTTGAGCATCACTACGATGACATGATAAACAAAAGCTATACTTTTTCAGATATTCATAATTTATTGAAAAAAAATAATTTTGAAAAAATATTTAAAAGTAAGATGCCTTTTAGAAAAACGTTTGAGTATATTTATAGAAATAAAGTTAAAATTTAAAAAATTAATTTACAATTTTTATGATTAAAGATATTGAGAGTGTATGAAAAAAAAAGCATTAATTTTTGGAATCACTGGACAGGATGGGTCATATCTAGCAGATTTATTAATCTCAAAAAAATATGAAGTTCATGGAGTTATTAGAAGATCATCATCATTTAATACCTCTAGAATTGATCACTTATATCAAGATCCTCACGATAAAAATAGAAAATTAATATTACACTACGGAGATGTAACAGATACAATTTCCGTTTCTTCAATAATAAAAAAAATTAAGCCAAACGAAATTTATAATTTAGCTGCACAATCTCATGTTGCAGTTTCATTTGAAGTTCCTGAGTATACTGCTAATGCTGATGCAATAGGTGCTTTAAGAATACTTGAGTCTATCAAGTTTCATGGATTTGAAAAATTTACAAAATTTTATCAAGCTGGGACATCTGAGATGTTTGGTAAAGTCCAACAAATTCCACAAAATGAAAAAACACCTTTTTATCCGAGAAGTCCTTATGGAGTAGCAAAAGTTTATGCGCATTGGATTACTGTAAATTACAGGGAAGCATATAATATATTTGCATGTAACGGTATATTGTTTAATCACGAGAGTCCTGTAAGAGGGGAAACTTTTGTCACAAAAAAGATTATCTCAGCATTATGTAAAATAAAATTTGGTCACAAAAAAAAATTATTTTTAGGTAATCTTGATGCAAAAAGAGATTGGGGACATGCTAAAGATTATGTTTTAGCAATGTGGAAAATGATGCAAAAAAAGTATCCGTCTGACTATGTTATTGCCACAGGTAAACAATACTCTGTTAGAGAGTTTGTTAATCTTACCTTAAAATATTTGAAGATTAAGCACAGATGGAAGGGATCAGGATTTAATTCTAAATGTTATGATGAAAAAGGTAGGTGTATTATTGAATGTGATAAAGAGTACTTTAGACCTTTAGAAGTAGATACTTTGCTAGGGAATTCCTCAAAAGCAAAAAAAGAACTTAATTGGAAGCCTAAAGTAAATATTAAATCCTTAGTGAAAGATATGATCGATTCTGAGTTAAAAAAAATTCAAGATGATAAAACTAAATTCTAAAATTTATGTCGCTGGTCATACCGGATTGGTTGGAAGCGCAATCTTAAGAAAATTAAAACAAAAAGGCTACAAAAATATTTTTACAATCTCACGAAAGAAACTTAATTTAAAAGATCAAAATAAAGTTTTTAGATATTTAAAGAAAATCAAACCAGATTTTATATTTATTGCTGCAGCAAAAGTTGGAGGAATTTATTCAAATAGTAATTTTAAAGCAGATTTTATTTATGATAATTTATCGATACAGCTAAATTTGATTCAGGGTGCATATATGTCAGGAGTAAAAGATTTAATTTTTTTGGGTTCAAGTTGTGTTTATCCTAGGATGTGTAAACAGCCGATTAAAGAAAAATATTTATTAACTGGTAAATTAGAAAAAACAAATGATGCTTATGCAATTGCTAAAATTGCAGGCATAAAAATGTGCGAAAGTTACAATATACAATATGGCACTAATTATAGATGTTTAATGCCCACAAACACTTTTGGTCCTAATGATAATTACAATGACCTTAATTCACACTTTTTTCCAGCACTTATTAAAAAAGCTCATCAAATTAAAAAGAAAAGATTAAATAATTTGATATTATGGGGAAATGGAAAAGCAAGAAGAGAGGTAATTTTTGTCGATGACATTGCTGAAGCATGTATTTTTTTCATGAATAAAAAAACTAAAGAAAGCTTAATAAATATTGGGTCTGGAAAAGATTTTTCGATTAAAGAGTATGCACAAATTATTTTACAAACTATAATTCCAAATAAGAATATAAATATTAAGTATGATTTAAGCAAACCTAATGGCACACCAAGAAAATTATTAAACGTTTCTCTAGCTAAAAAATATGGATGGCAAGCACAAAATAATTTAAAGGACTCAATATTGCTTACTTATAAAAGTTTTTTAAATAAAAATAAAATCTTAAAAAAATAATTAAAAATCACAGTTATTTAACTATTTACATTATTACTAATTAGTTTATAAGTCCCTCGCCGGTGATTATTGCATAGGTGTTATACCCGATCCCATTCCGAACTCGGAAGTCAAGCCCTATTGCGCCGATGGTACTTAGTCTTAAGACTTGGAAGAGTAGGTCGTTGCCGGCATTACATTAATTTACTATTTATTTTATGAAAATTAAAAGCTCACTCAAATCAATAAAAAAAAGAGATCTTAACTCTAAATTAGTAAGAAGAAGAGGCAGAGTTTATATTATTAATAAAACAAATCCAAAATTTAAAGCTAGACAAAAGTAATTTATGGATAATGAGAACCATAAAAACACTTGGAACAATTTCACTAAATTTGTATTGTGGGGAACTGTCGCGGTTGTGGTTGTTTTAGTTTTAATGGCAATATTCTTGTTATAAAACTCGACTATGAAAATTGCATCAATTTTAGAAAATCAAAATACCGAAAAAAGAATTGCCGTAACTCCCGATATTGCAAAAAAATACATATCTCTTGGTTTTGAAGTTTTATTAGTGAATAAATATGCAGACCACTTAGGTATTAAAGATGAAGAATATTCAAGTATAGGTGTAAAATTTTATTCAGATGAAAAAGAAATATTAAACAATTCAGATATTATAATTCAACTAGGTTTACTTTCAGATGAAAAATCTTCTTTTCTAAAAAAAGGACAGATATTAATTGGATCTCTAAATTCATATCAAAATAAAGAAAAACTCAATAAGTTGAAAGATAAAGAAATAAAAGTTTTTTCGTTAGAATTACTTCCAAGAATAACAAGAGCACAATCGATGGATATTCTTTCTTCTCAAGCAAACCTAGCAGGTTATAAGGCAGTAATTGAATCTTTTGCTAATTTTGAAAAAGCTGTACCAATGATGATGACCGCTGCTGGAACTGTCCCTGCAGCTAAAGTTTTAGTAGTTGGTGCCGGAGTAGCTGGGCTTCAAGCAATTGCTACTGCAAAAAGAATGGGTGCAATAGTTTTTGGTACAGATGTAAGAGCAGCATCTAAAGAACAAGTTGAAAGTTTGGGTGGAAAGTTTTTGACTGTCGAAGGCTCTGAAAATCTAGAAACAGAAGGTGGATACGCCAAAGAAGCATCAGAGGACTTTAAAAAAAAACAAGAGGATTTATTAAGTGAAACTCTGAAAAAGATTGATATTATAATCTGTACTGCACTAATCCCTGGAAAAAAAGCACCCATAATTATTAAGGAAAATATGATAAATAATATGCAACCTGGATCAGTTATATATGATTTAGCAGCAGTGCAAGGTGGCAACACAGCTTATACTGAGGCTGATAAAATTATTGAAAAGAACGGAGTAAGAATCATGGGCGAGAGTAATATTTTAAATAAATTACCTATCTCAGCTTCTAGTTTATATTCAAAAAATATGTTTAATTTTGTTGAAAATTTATTTGATAAAAAAGATAAAAAAGTAAATATTAATTTAGAAGATGAAATAATTGAAAAAACATTAATTAAATAAATGGAAATTGACCCTTTAATATTTAGATTGAGTATATTTATCCTCTCAATATTTGTAGGATATTATGTCGTTTGGAGTGTTACGCCTTCTTTACATACCCCTTTAATGTCTGTGACCAACGCTATTTCATCAGTAATAATTGTGGGAGCAATAATTGCGGGATTATCAGGAAATTCTGAAACTATATTTAATACCTCAAGTATTTTTGGTTTTTTAGCAATAGCTTTAGCCGCAATTAATATATTTGGTGGATTCCTTGTAACTCAACGAATGTTAGCCATGTATAAAAAAAAGAAAAAGGATAAGTAATGTTATCAGCAAATTTATCAGCAATATTTTACTTGATTTCTGGAGTCTTATTTATCTTAGCTTTAAGAGGCTTATCATCTCCGGAAACTTCAAGACGAGGTAATTTATTCGGAATATTAGGAATGATCATCGCTGTAACAGTAACTTTTATGTCGATAGGAAACTTCTCAAGTGGATTTATTTTTGTTTTACTATTTATTTTAATAGGGGGTTCAGTAGGAGCATTCATAGCTTACAGAATACCAATGACAGCTATGCCAGAATTAGTTGCTGGATTTCATAGTTTAGTTGGTCTTGCCGCAGTCTTTGTTGCAATATCTGCTTTTTTAAATCCTCAAGCATTTAATCTTGGTACTCCAGGAAATATTAAGCTTGGAAGTTTAATTGAAATGTCTATTGGAGCTGCAGTTGGTGCTATAACTTTTTCAGGCTCAGTAATTGCTTTTTTAAAACTACAGGGAATTATGTCTGGTTCACCAATTACATTTAAAGGCCAACACCCACTTAATGCTATTATTTTAATTTCAATAATTATTTTAACTTATTTGCTATGTTCGACTCAATCTTCAAATTTGTTTTGGATATTACTGGCTGTTTCTTTTTTGATAGGTTTTTTATTAATAATTCCAATAGGTGGTGCGGATATGCCAGTAGTAATTTCAATGCTAAATTCATATTCTGGCTGGGCAGCAGCAGGAATTGGTTTTACTTTAGAAAACACAGCTTTAATTATAACTGGTGCATTGGTTGGTTCATCGGGTGCAATTTTATCTTATATTATGTGTAAGGGTATGAACCGATCATTTTTTAATGTTATATTAGGTGGGTTTGGTGCAACAGAGCAATCTGCTAATTCACAGAATAAAGAACAAAAACCTGTAAAAAGTGGTAATGCAGATGATGCGGCATTTCTTATGAAAAATGCCTCTTCAGTTATAATAGTTCCAGGATATGGAATGGCTGTTGCTCAAGCACAACATGCTTTAAGAGAAATGGTAGATACATTAAAAAAAAATGACATAAAAGTTTCTTACGCTATACATCCGGTAGCAGGTAGAATGCCAGGACACATGAATGTTTTATTAGCTGAAGCGAATGTCCCATATGATGAAGTTTTCGAACTAGAAGAAATTAATAATGATTTTTCTAATGCTGATGTGGCTTTTGTAATCGGGGCTAATGATGTTACAAATCCAGTTGCTAAAACTGATCCTCAAAGTCCAATTTATGGAATGCCGATTTTAGATGTTGAAAAATGTAAGTCAGTTTTATTTGTAAAAAGAAGTTTATCCCCAGGATATGCAGGAATAGATAATGATCTTTTTTATAAAGAAAATACACTTATGCTTTTCTCAGACGCGAAAAAGATGACCGAAGACATAACAAAAGCATTAGATCAATAAACTATAAATTTTTTTCCGAAACTTATAATTAAAAAAAATAAATAAAAGAAAAAATATTTTTTTGAGATATGATTAAGCATCAAATTTTCTTTAAATTTAAATAAGAAAAGTATCATAAAAAAAACTATTGGATCATAATATTTGAAATAAATCGTGGTTTGAATGTTGTAAAAAATTAATAAAATAAATAATGAGATATTATTAAAATTAAACAACTCATAAGCTTTAAATAAAAAAATTGAAAATATAAATATAACAAATAGAAGAAAAGGTCCCTCAAAAAAAATATTAGATAGGTGGTAAAAAAATCCTCCCCCTAATCCGCTTGAAAAATTATAAAAGTATATGTTTAAAATTAGAAAAGATAAAATCAAAAAGTTAAATTGAAAAAAAGTTTTAATTTTAATCTTTTTAAATTCTATCAAAGGAATAAAAAAGAAAAATAATATACTCGAAATTATAATAATCTTATTTGAAATATTTAAGGTATCATAAATAGAATAATTGGAAATTACATATTCAGTTTCATGTCTGAAAAGATAGAAATCTTTAATTATTATAAAGTATATTGCCGGTAAAGATAAAATTAAATTTGCGCTAATAATTAGTAAACTTTCTTTTGATAGGCGGTAATTTTTCAAAAAATAAAATAAAAAAAAAATTGAAAAGACTGCAAAATTAGGTGTGAAGTAAGCACTTAATGCTAAAAAAAATACATTCAATAAACAATATTTAAGTTTTTTATTTGTATCTTTTTTTTGAAATTTTAAAAAATAAAATATCGATATCTGAAAAAAACATATTGCATATAGAAGAGGGTATGGCCATGCAGTAAGAGATCTTAATGTTGGAGATAAAAAGATAATTGAAGTTAAAAGAGTGATTGAAGTTATACTTAAGTTTTGAAATTTAAGATTTATAGATTTAACAAAAAAGATTATGATCAGTAAAATAATTATTAAATTTAGATATTTCAAATAATCTAGTTCAACACCAAATTTTAAAACAAATGATGCAATCATAAAAAAAACTGGAGAATTTCTTACTTCATAATTTTCACCAAATTCGTTTAGGGCTTCATTAAAATTTTGATAAAAAGAAATTATAAATTTTTCATGAAATAAGTAGTCATACTTAGCACCACCAAGCGTGTCTTCACCGATATAAGATCCAAAAATTAAGGTTAAAAAGCCAATAAGAATAGCTAAGATTAAAATATTTTTATTTATTTTTAAAAAATTCATTATAAATTCAATATAACTCTATTTAACCTGGTTCAAACTATTATGAAAACAAAAATTTTTTGTGATATTGCAGATAAAAAGACAATTAAAAAATTCAATAAAAAAAAACTCGTAAAAGGATTTACTACAAATCCTAGTTTAATGCGAAAAGCAGGAGCGAAGGATTACAAAAAATATTCTAAAGAAATTTTAAAAGTATGTAAGAAAAAACCAGTTTCACTTGAAGTTTTTGGGGATAACTATTTTGAAATGAAATCACAAGCTATAAAAATAAATTCATGGGGTAAGAATATTTATGTAAAGATACCAATTATAAATTCAAAAGGAAATTTTACAGGTAAATTAATAAAAGAGTTAAATCATAGTAATGTTAAATTAAACATTACTGCAGTCTATACATCAGCACAAACAAAAAAAATTCTTAGTTTAATTAATAAAAAAACTAGAGTTATTATTTCAATTTTTGCAGGAAGAGCTGGGGACGCTGGAAAAAATCCCTTACCTCAAATTATTGATAGTATTAAAATTGCAAAAAAATTTAAAAATGTGGAAATATTATGGGCTAGTGTGAGAGAACCTTATAACTATTTACAAGCGAATCAAATTGGTTGCCACTTAATTACTATTCCACCATCTATTATTGAAAAAATTGAAAATTTTGGAAAATCTTATGATCAATTAACAAGAGAAACAGTGAAAACTTTTTTAGTTGATAGCAAGAAGTCAAAATTTAAAATATAATTGGTTGCGGGGGACGGATTTGAACCGCCGACCTTCAGGTTATGAGCCTGACGAGCTACCAGACTGCTCCACCCCGCGGCATACTTAAATTCTATTTTTTAGTTTATTTAATTTTTTAACTCTTTTTATATTTTCTTGAAGTATTCTTTTTTTCTTTTCAGATGGTTTTTCGTAAGTATTTTTTAATTTTATTACTTTAAAGAAACCATCTCTTTGTAGTTTCCTTTTTAAAACTCTCAAAGCCTGTTCTACATTATTATCTTTAACCTCTATTTTAATAACTACCTCCAAAAAAATGAGTAAATATCACTTTTATTATTTTATGTCTATTAATTTTATTCATGCTTATAATTTATTATGATTTGTTGAGTTTTTCTTTTTCCTTCTTTTCTCGTTTTATTCTTCTCTCAGCTTTTTCAATAGCCCCTGTTAAGTCTGCCTGAGAAAATAAATTTAAAGCAACTGGATCCTTTGGGTTTAAATTATTATAATTCCAATAACTTTTATTTCTTATTGAAGTAACAGAATTCTTGGTTATTCCAACAAGCTTTGCAATTTGGGAGTCCTTTAAAATATTATAGTGCTTTAATAACCATAAAGCTGAATCTGGCTTATCTTGTCTTTTTGATAATGGAATATATTTTTTTATTTTATTTTCAGTATTTGAGATTTCAATATCTGCACTTTTAATTTGCAGTGGTCTATTTTGATCTTTAGAAGATAATTCTATTTCATTTCTAGACAATTGACCTGAGATAATCGGATTATAAGCTTTTATACCCTTAGCAACCTCCCCATCTGCAATCCCTTGGATTTCTACCTCATGTAAATTACAAAAGTCAGCAATTTGTTTAAAAGTAAGTGTAGTATTTTCTACAAGCCATACAGCTGTCGCCATTGGCATTAGGGGCGCATTTGACATTTAATTCTTTTTTTCTGATTTAAAATTTTGAAATTTTTTATTAAATTTACTTATTCTTCCTTTGTCCATTAACTTTTGTTTTCCACCTGTCCAAGCTGCGTGTGATTTTGGATCAATTTCAAGTTTAAGTAAATCACCTTCTACACCCCAAGTTGATCTTGTTTCGAATTGTGTACCATCTGTCATTTCGACTTTTATTTTATGGTAGTTTGGATGTATTTTTTTTTTCATTGTGAGATTTATAACAAATGAATTTTCTAAAACAATTAAAAGTTATTCAATTTTTCGTTTAATTTTGTGCTAATATTTTCACTTGAAGCAATAACATTTAAATTTTCAGTATTTGATAGATTGATTTCATTAGTTATTCCTCCTGCCTCCTTAACCAATATTATTCCTGCAGCTATATCCCACAAAGACAAACCATGCTGGAAATAGCCATCATATCTTCCAGCAGCAACATAAGCTAAATCTAAAGCAGCACATCCTGATTTTCTGAAGGGTATATCTATTTCTTTATTAATATTATCACCAGTGACAAATAAACAGTCATTAATATTATTTTTTTTTGAAACTCTTATTCTTTGATTATTAAAAAATGCACCATTATTTTTCTCTGCATAAAAAATTTCATTTTTGATTGGATCGAAAGTTATTCCTGAAACTATTTCACCCTCAGTCATATATGCTATTGAGATTGCAAAATGAGGTATGCCATGTAAAAAGTTTACTGTTCCATCTATTGGATCAACAATCCAAGTATTTCTTTTATCTTTATTAATTTCAATACCATTTTCTTCACTTATGATTGAATAGTTTGGTTTTGCTTTTCTTAATATATCTAAAATTATTTTTTCAGTTTTTAAATCTGCGTTTGTTACGAAATCATTAGGACCTTTTTTCGATACTTGTAGTTTTTCTATTTCACCAAAGTCTCTAATAAGAACTTTTGATGCTTGTTCACTAGCTTTTATCATTATATTTAAATTTGGAGAGATAGAATTCATCTATTAAACCTTTTTAACATACTCTAAATCTCTAGTATCTATAATTACATTATCACCCGACTCTATAAATGGTGGAACTTGTATTTGTATACCGTTATCTAATACTGCAGGCTTATACGAGGAGGAAACAGTTTGTCCTTTTAGGGCAACATCCGTCTGCTCTATTTTGCATGTTACTTGATTTGGTAAATTTACAGCAATAGGACTTTCATTATAAAAACTTACAGATACCTCAAGATTTTCTGTTAACAATTTACCTTTTTCACCAATTAATTTTTTTTTTATTTCTATTTGCTCAAAAGATTTTGGATTTATAAAAAAATAATTTTCTTCATCTTCATATATGTAGTTGTAGTTACTTTCGTCCAAAGAGGCTTTTTCAACCGTTTCACTTGATCTAAATCTCTCATTTAACTTTGTATTTTTATTTAAACTTTTCATTTCAACTTGCGCAAAAGCCCCACCTTTCCCTGGTTTAACATGTTGAGTTTTGAGAACTTGCCATAGATCTTGTTTATACTCTATTAACATACCAACTCTAATTTCACTTGCATTTATCTTCATTTGAACATCTTAATTGCGTCGATTGGTTTAAGTTTTTTATTATTAAAAACGTAGCTTGAAATAGCTAAAAAGTTTGCATTATTCAACAAAAGATTTTTATAATTATCTTTATTTATTCCCCCAATCGCAATTATTGGTATCCTTGATAACTTTTTAATTCTTATCAAATCTGAAACTTTTGCTTTAAATTTTATATTTTTAGTTTTAGTTGGATAAAATGCTCCTAATGCAATATAATCAGCTCCATCTTTAATAGCTTTTTTTGAAAGTTTAACAGAATTATGACAAGTAATACCTATGATTTTTTTACCAAGTATTTTTCTTGCTTTAATTATATTCATATCTTTTTGTCCTAAATGGCACCCATCTGCATCCATTTTTTTTGCCAAATATGGGTCATCATTTATTAAAAATTTTATTTTAAATTTATTACAAATTTTCTTTGTTTTTTTTGCAATAATGATTTTACGATCAAGAGTCAGTTTTTTTAGTCTTAATTGAAAAAAATTAACTTTATTCAATACAAATATTTTTCTTAAATCCTTATAAAAGTTTGGATAAATTTTGTTAGGAGAGATTAGGTAAATAAATTTTTTTTTTGAACTAAATATTTTCAAGATTTTTTGACCACTTTCCTTGAGCCGCTAAAGAACACATTTTAGCCCTATGATCAAAAATTTTTTGAGTACCTTCTGCATCTTTTGTATCTTTAGACCAATATTTTAGAGCACTTTGTTGTAAAGCTCTTCCGTAAGAATAAGACATTATAAATTTAGTATTATTAAATTTATTGATAAGATTAAGGTTTTCTGTAGCCTGAATTTCACTTTGACCCCCTGATAAAAAGGCAATTCCTGGGACTTCAGAGGGCACACTTTCTTTTAAACATTTTACAGTAAGTCTTGCAGTTTCATCGTTTGATATTTGGTTTTTTGAATTTATTCCTGCTAAAATCATATTTGGTTTCAAAATTACGCCAGTTAAGTCTACTTTATGTAATATTAATTCATCAAAACATTTTTTTATAACTTCGGAAGTCTTATTAAAACACTCATCTGCTGAGTGATTACCCTCCATTAAAACTTCCGGCTCAACTATCGGAACCATATCTGACTCTTGAACTAAAGCAGCATATCTCGCTAGAGCGTGTGCATTAGATGAAATCGATAATTTACTTGGACAATCTTTGTTAATATTATAAACACCTCTCCACTTTGTGAACTTAGCTCCTAATTTTGAATATTCTTTAAGTCTATCTCTTAAATTATCTAAACCCTCAGTAATTTTTTCATTTAAGCTTCCTGCTAATTGTTTTGCACCAGTATCTACTTTAATTCCAGGACAAGAACCAATTTCTAAAAGCATATCAGGAATACTTTTACCGGTATTTGATTTTTGTTTAATGGTCTCATCATACAATATTACTCCTCCAATGTACTTCTTCATCCCATCTGAACTAAATAAAGTTTCTCTAAACAATATTCTATTCTCTGGCGTTGATTTAACTTTTACACTATCAAATCTTTTTGTCATTGTTCCGGTGCTCTCATCTGCAGCCAGAATTCCCTTACCATTTTCTAGAATTTTTAATGCAATTTGATTTAATTTAGTCATAATTAGTTTAGCGATTTTATACCAGGTATTTCTTTGCCTTCAAGATATTCTAAAAAAGCTCCACCAGCAGTTGAAACAAAATTTAATTGATCAATTACTTTAGCACGGTTCAGCAAAGCAATTGTATCTCCGCCACCTGCAACAGAATAAATATTTTTTTTTTGTGAAGCAATTTTTTTTGCTATCGCCATGCTACC
>CVSM01000081.1 GCA_001180065.1 Candidatus Pelagibacter communis | reverse complement strand
AATGTTTTAAGGCCATCTCTCGTGAAGAAACAACTGGATGCCTATTTATTGAAGCTATGGCAACTGATGCATTATCAATAATTCTATTAATAACCATTTCTATTGCATCTTTATTTAATTTTGCATTATCGCTTGCAATTTCTGCAATTTTCCAAGCTAATTGTTTTTTTTTAGGTAAATGAATTTTAGATGGGAAAACTTTTACATTATGTATGATCAAAATAACTCCTAGTAGAAAACTGTTCTAATAGTTAAAAAAAAATAATCAATATTAAAGATATTTTGCTACAATTTTCTCTATGCCAATGAAGTCTTTAATCAGGTGATTATGGTAAATTTCGGTTATTTTTTTTTCTGTATATCCATCCTCAAGTAGAATTATTGGAATTCCAGCTGCTTTTGCTGCATTAGCATCTGTTTCACTATCACCAATCATTAAAGTTTTTTTAAGATCTCCATCTAAAATTTCAATAACTGAAGTTAAATGTCTTGGATCAGGTTTGCAATAATCAAAAGTATTGT
>CVSM01000080.1 GCA_001180065.1 Candidatus Pelagibacter communis | reverse complement strand
AAAAATACCTACATTATCAATACTTGCAACCGGAGATAAAATGTGTCCCGTAAAAGAAGGAAAAAAATTAGCAGATCTTATCGATGGAAGTAGAGTTGAAATTATTGATAACTGCGGTCATATGATGCTTTTAGAAGAAGCTGACAGAGTCCTTAAAGTTTTAAAAAGTTTTGTACTAGAGAATTACCCACCGCATAAATCTTGAAATGAAAAAAAATTTCAGATTTTTTGATAATAGACAAAAATATCTTCTATTTGTCACTACAACAAATGAAAAAAATAAAATTGCAGATGCGATAAAACAATATGTATCGAAATTGAAACCTACTTATCCAGCTTTAAAGATATTTGATGCTGGTATGGGGGATGGTTCATTATTGATGAATGTAATGAGACAATGCCATCAAAAAATGCCCCACATACCTATGTTAGTTTCAACAAAAGAAATAAGCATGGAGGATGTGAGATTAGGTCTTGATAAATTACCAGATAGATTTATAGAACATAAAAATACTGTATTTGTAATTTCAAATTTAAATTATGAAGAATCGACATTACTCAAATCAAAAAATAAACATAAACAGAAAAAAATTAATTGGAAAGTTGTAAAATTAAAAGGAAATTCATCTTTAGATTTTTCAATACAATTACGTAAATTAAACCAAAATTTCTTAAATAAAAAATGGCAAATAGAACGTAACGAAAAAACTGGAAATCCAACTTATAAAGAACCTTCGGTTATAATAATTTATAGAAAAGATCAGGAATTCTCACTCAAAAATATTATTCCAAAAAAAAATAATGGAAAAAATAATTATGATTTAATTATTGCATCACAACCCTATAGATCAAGAATTTCTGCAGAAAAAAAAGTAAAATATGTCATTAATCCAATGATAAAAGCCCTAAATAAGA
>CVSM01000079.1 GCA_001180065.1 Candidatus Pelagibacter communis | reverse complement strand
ATCCTTGCCGCTTGCGGAGTGCCAGTTCGAGTCTGGCCGAGGGCACCAGTAAATGAAAAAAATTCAAATTATTTCAGATAATAACTCGAGATCATTAAAAATAAAAAAAAAATTATTAAAAGTTTTAAAAAAAGATCAAATCAAAAGAAAGAATTTGGTTATTGTGATTGGAGGAGATGGTTTTATGCTTCAAACACTTAAAAAGAATAAGGACTTAAAAAAATTTTTTTATGGGGTAAATTCTGGCAATTATGGATTCTTGATGAATAAATTTTCATCAATAAATATTAATAAAAATTTGAATAAAGCTAATATGATTTCAATATCTCCGTTAGTAATGACGGTAAAGAATAATAAAAATCAAACTAAAAAATATTTAGCTATTAATGAAGTTTCAATTTTAAGACAAAGTAGACAAGCCGCTTCTTTGTCAATTAATTATGGTTCAAAACAATTAATAAAAAAACTAGTTTCAGATGGAGTCTTAGTATCAACACCGGCTGGAAGTACTGCTTATAATCTTTCTGTACATGGTCCAATATTAAATTTAAATTCAAAAAAATTATCAATATCCCCAATTAGTCCATTTAGACCAAGAAGATGGAGGGGTAAAATTGTAAGCGATAAGTCGAAAATAAATATCAGAAATCTAAACCCAATTAAAAGACCAATAAGTGCTGTTGCTGATAACATAGAAGTTAGAAATGCTAAAATTATCATTATTAAAACAAACAAGAATATAAAATTTAATCTTTTGTATGATCAAAATAGAAGTTTACAAAAAAAAATTAAATTAGAACAATTAAGAAATGAGACTTCTTAATATTATATTTTTAATAACATTTTAAAAATGATAAATTTTTTTTCAAATTATAAAGATAAGATAATTTTTGTTCTCTCAATTTTTTTATTATTTTTATCTTTTTATTTAAATGAGGATGGTAGCGGAGGTGGAGCGAGAGGAGATTTTGAGGTTACTTATGGTTTCATTCTAGCTCTTCAAGAAAATTTATTAGCTGATCCTAAAGATTGGACTTTAGTTCATACACCATTGCATTTTATAATTTTATCTTTTGTCACAAGACTAATTTCTAATACTGATTTATTAAGATTATTTTTTTGTATATTTTCACTTTCTTTACCTATTCTATTCTTCTCTTCAATACTAATTTCAAAAATTGAAAATGTTTTAAGGTCAAATGTTTTGATACTTTCATCAATTATTTTATTTATTCCATCGTTCAGATATACATCGATATGGGCTAATAATTTAATCACATCATTATTTTTTTTCCTATTATCTATTTATTTTTTTAAAAAATGGGAAGAAAATAAAAAAAATTTTATCGATAAAAATTCTCTGTTTCAAATAATTTTTTTAGTGTTAGCAACTTATACAAGACAATATTTTGCTGTATTCTTTATATACTTTTTATTTAGATATTTTTTAATCTTTGATTTTAAAGAATTTATAAAAATTTTTTTATTATGTATCTTAAGTTCATTACCAGTATTTTATTACACATATCTATTCCCAGAACTTTTAACTGGCCAACATATTAGTTTAAAAGCAATAAACTATTTCTTATTAGGAAATTTATCAATTATGTCCATAACGATATTTCCAATTGTGATGATAAATTTAATTTATGGAAATATTGAGTTCAAAAAGACTATTTTACCAATAATAGTGTCATTTATAGCAATCTTAATTTTATCTCTAAATTTTGAACCAGTAAGTTGGAAGGGTGGTGGGGTTAATTTTATGATTTCACAAAAATTATTTAATAGTTCTTTATATTTTTATTTTACATCATTTATTACTTTAAGTTCTTTCATTTATATTTTTTTAGAAAAGAAAGAAAATTTTATTATATTAATAATTCTTACATTCATGTTCTTTTCAATGCAGGTTTATCAAAGATATTATGAACCAATGTTTTTTATTATTTTTTTCACACTTATCAAAACAAATTTGATAAATATTTTTGTAAGGAAATTCTCAGCATCCTTGTATTTATTGTTGTATTTTGTAAGTTATTATATAGTTACAATATCTGACTTAGTTTACAAAATTTAATTTTCAAATCCAAATTTTCCAAGCTTTTTGTTTACTTTTCCAAATTTTATTTAATTCTTTTTTTTCACGCATAGTATCCATACAAGCCCAAAAACCATTATGCTTGTATGCCATTAATTGTTTATTTTTTACTAGTTTGGGCAAACAATCTTTTTCAAAAATTGTTTTATCATTTTTAAGATATTTAAATATTTTATTAGATAAAACAAAAAATCCTCCATTAATATATTCAGCAGGCTTTTCTTTAATTAGTTGTATTTTTGATGTTTTATCAATTATTAAAACTCCATATCTATTTTTTTGCTGTACCGCAGTAACTGTTGTGATTTTGTTTTTTTTTATATGGAAGTTAATTAACTTTTTAATATTAACATCACACAGTCCATCACCATAAGTTAAACAAAAATTTTTATCATTTTTTAAGAATTTTTTTACCCTTTTTAATCTACCACCGGTCATTGTATTTAAGCCTGTGTTAACAAATTCTACGTTCCATTTTTCATTTTTTTTATATTTTGAAAGTTCTTTTTTAAGAATATGTCCTTTATATCCTAAACATATTATGAAATCATTTATCCCAAAAAAAGAATAAATTTTCATTATGTGCCATATAATAGGTTTATTTCCAATTTTTACTAAAGGTTTTGGTTTTAAAACTGTTTCTTCAGCCAATCTAGTTCCGTAACCACCAGCTAAAATAACTAATTTCATTATAATTTATCTCGAATATCTAGATGTTTATAAGGCCAAGTTTTATATTTACAATACTTTGTTATCCAGAATGAAAAATATCTTTCAGCTAGAAAATCAAAAATTCTTATTTCACCATAACCCTTTAGTTTCTTAATATTGAAAATTTTTTCACATTTTTTGAGCCAACTAAAAGTACTTAAACACAATCTATTAAAATGTTTCTTTTTAATGATAAAAATACTTAATGGAAAAAATTCTGTATTATTTTTAATGTAATCTAAAAAATCCTGTTTCTCAGTCTTGTTTATAAAATTACTAGCTTTTATTAAACCATTGTGAATATGAAAAATATCAAAATGAAGATTAATAGTATGCTTATTTTTATTAAATAAAATAGTAGGATCCTTGAATAAACTTCTTTTACCTTTTTTTATCAATTTACTAAATTTATAACCTTTTAAATTAACTGGAGAACAAACAAAAGCATCGAAATTATTGAATTTTTTAGGGATATTTCTTAGCAAATTATTACTTAAGTTTTTTGAAGTGATTTTTTTGTTATGATTTTCTTTTAACCAAAATCGTCTGTAATGACATATAGCAATAAAATCATTGTTTTTTATTTGTTTAATATAATTTTTCCAAATCCAATAAATTGAAGTAAGCGAACCATAACTAGAATTTTTTTTTGATATATTTTTTTTACCACTAGCATCATTTAACCAATGAGAAGGATATCTTTTTTTTAAAGCTCCACTGCCAATTACTTTAAGATTAATTTCATCTAAAAATTTATCATATTTGTGCGAAATGCAAAAAGTATTTAGATTAGTATTAAATTTTTTCATTACAAAACTTACTTCTTTGGTAGACTTCTTTAGCAATCATTATTACAAATACAAATTAATGAATATTAATTCAACTAAATTCAAAGATTTAAAAATATTAAAATTAAAAAGATTTATTGATTTAAGAGGCAATCTTGTAAAAACTATAAATAAAAATTATAAATCTTTAAAATTTAATTGTTTTGAGAGCTATATAAGTATTTCAAAAAAAGGTGCCGTAAGAGGATTACATGGACAATTGGGCAAATACTCTCAATCTAAAATAATTTATTGCATCCAGGGAAAATTTTTAGATATTGCGGTAGATTTAAGAATTAATTCAAAAACTTATGGTAAAGTTTTTAAAAAAATTATTAATTCAAAAAACTCTGTGGCACTTTTAATACCCAAAGGGTTTGCACATGGAGTAGTAGTTTTAGAAAATAATACAATTTTACTAAATTATAGCTCATCTGCACATAAACCCAAACAAGAATATGGGATAAATATTAAATCTATCAATTTAAATCTTGGCAAGTTAAAACTTATTATTTCTAAAAAAGATAAAAGTTTTTTAAGTTTAAATGAATTTTTAAAGCAAAAAAAATGAAAATTGGAATTATTGGTGCATCTGGTTTTATTGGTGAAAATTTATATGAATTTCTAAAAATAAATAAAAATTATAACGTTTTTTCTTTTCCTTCATATTTTAAATCTAAAGAAAAATGGACCAATAAAGTAATTCAACAAATTAAAATAAAAAAGCCACATATCATAATAAACTGTTCACAAACTCAAAATTTAAGCACCACAAATAAAAATTTAGTAGATATATTAAATTCAAATTTATATTCAAACATAATGTATGTTAATGAAGCTATAAAAAATAAAGAATTTAAGGGATATATTTCTTTTGGAACCAAATGGGAACTTGGCGATATTAAACAAAAAAAACCATTAAATTTTTATGCCGCAACGAAAAAAGCTAACGATATTTTTTATGAATTTTATTCAAACCAACAATCAGCCTTAATTTCACTGAAAATTTTTGATACTTACGGTCCTAGAGATAAACGGAAAAAATTTTTAAACGATTTATTAAATTCTTATAAAAAAAATAAAATCCTAAAAATCACAGCGGGAAAACAATACTTAGATTATGTTCATATTAATGATGTATGTTCATTAATATTAAAGATTATTAATGACATAAATAAAAAAAAATTAAGAGGATTTAAGACATTTACTGTTAGCTCTAAAAAGCCTTTAAGACTTATTGATTTGATAAAAACTCTTAATAAAATTTTAAATAGAAGCTTAAAGGTAAAGATTAATAAAAAATATAGAAAATTTGAGTCACTGAATCCAACTAAATTAATTAACAATTATCCTGGTTGGAAAATGAAATTTAAACTAAAAGAGGAGCTAAAAAATATTTTTGATAAAGACAGATGAGAAATAGTAGTTTAAAAACATATAAAAATTTAAAAGTTATAGTAACCGGATCCACAGGTTTTAAAGGAGCTTGGCTTTGTTTTTGGTTATATTTAATTGGTGCTAAAGTAGTAGGAATATCATTAAAACCAGAAAAAAATTCTATACTTTTTAAAAAATTATTACTCCAAAAAAAAATAAAACAATTTTATTTAGACATAAGAAATTTTAAAAAATTAAATCAAATAATTAAAAAAGAAAAACCAGATATAATTTTTCATTTAGCTGCTCAATCAGTTGTCTCAGAAAGCTATATAAATCCACTTCCAACGATGACAACTAATGTCATTGGAAGCGCAAATATTCTAGAAGGAGTAAGAGTTAATAAAATAAAAAATTTAGTCTATATTACATCTGACAAGTGTTATTTAAATGATGGAAGAAAAAAAAGTTACTTCGAAAATGATATTTTGGGTGGTGAAGATTTATATTCCGCATCAAAGGCATGTGCAGAACTAACTTTTGAAGCATATTTTAAAAGTTTTTTACTTAAAAATAAAAAATTATCTTTTGCTACTACAAGAGCTGGAAATGTAATAGGCGGAGGTGATATGAAGAAAGATAGAATAGTTCCAGATGTAATTAAAGCATTAAAAAATAAAACTTCATTAGAAATAAGAAATCCAAATGCTACAAGACCTTGGCAGCATGTTTTAGAACCTGTTTCAGGTTATTTGAGATTGGGTGAACTGATGATAAATAAAAAAATATCAAGTTCTGTCAAACCCAATTGGAACTTTGGCCCTAACATAATAAATAACAAAACTGTGCTAGAAGTTGTAAAAGAGATTATTTCATGCTGGGGAATTAAAAAGAAGATAAATATTGTAAAAAATAAAAATTTCAAAGAAGCTAAGTTATTAATGATCAGTAACATAAAGGCAAAAAAAGAATTAAATTGGAGTCCCTCATTAAATTTTAATGAAACAATAAAAATGACTGTAGAATGGTATAAGAAGTGTTTTTTTGAAAATAATATTGAAGAAATTACTACAAAACAAATTGAATATTTTTTAAATAAATAGATTAAAATAAATGAAAAAAAAATGTAGAATTTGTAATGACAAATTAATATCTATATTAAATTTTAAAAAAGTCGCATTATCAGGAAATTTTATTAAAAAATCTGAGATCAAAAAAGAAAAAAAATATTCATTGTCTGCTGGTGTTTGCAATAAATGTAAACACTTGCAAATTCAAGATTTAGTTAATCCAAAAAAATTGTTTAATCATTATGAATGGGAAACCGGTATTTCAAAAAGTAACATTGAATTAATTTTAGATTTGTTAAAAACTCTAAAAAAAAGATTTAAGTTAAATAATGAAAGTAAAATTCTTGAAATAGCTAGCAATGATGGAACTTTATTGTATGAGGCTAAAAGAAGATATAAATCTTATGTATTAGGAATTGATCCTGCAAAAAACTTATTTAAAGTCTCAAGAAAAAATAAAATTAATACAATTGTAGATTTTTTTTCATATAAAATTTCAAATAAAATTAAAAAAAAATTCAATACATTTGATTTTTGTATTGCCAGAAATGTAATAGCTCATACACCTAATCCAAATGATATATTTAAAGGTGTAAGAAACTTAATTAGTGATAAAGGTGTATTTATTATCGAAGTGCCGCATTTAGAAAATATCTATATAGAAAACCAATATGATAATATTTTTCATGAACATGTAGGCTTTCATTCACTAAAATCTATAATTGATTTATCTACACAAAATGACCTTAAGGTTTTTGATGTTGAAAAAATAGACTCTCAAGGTGGATCCATAAGATGTTACATTTCAAAAAAAAACTCTAATTTTAAAGAAGATGTAAATGTAAAAAAATTATTACTCAAAGAAAAAAAAATTGGACTTTTTAATTTAAAGTCATGGTTTAATTTTTCTAAAAAGGTTAATAAACATAGTCTTAAGCTTCACAACTATTTAAAAAAAATAAAAAAAAATAAAAATAATATATCTGCATATGGAGCCTCAGGTAAAGGGCAGACACTTTTACAAGTTTGTAATATTGGAAAATATTTAGATAATATTTATGATAAAAGTAAAATTAAGCAAGGGAAATATACGCCTGGTACTCATATAAAGATTATTGATCCTAAATTTATAAATGTAAAAAAATCAAAATACCTTTTGCTGTTATCATGGAATCTTGCTAAAGAAATTGCAAAACAAGAGTCTGACTTTATAAAAAATAATGGTAAAATTATAGTTCCATTTCCTATGCCACATGAATATAAGTCTTAATTTCTTTATATATATGAAAAAACTTTTAGGGATCGTGGTTCTGGGTTTGTTGTTGTCCCATAATAGTTTTGCAAAAACAATTAATATTGATGATAAAATTTTGTTAAACGTACCAGAAAATTTTAATTATATTAAAATAGAAACAAATGAAGTAGCCGATTATTATGCAGAATTTTTCAGTTCATTAGGAGAAGACGCAGCTTTTTATTATGTGGGAACAGATGACTCAATCGAGTTTGCAAACGCTATGGTTAATGATCAGGAGAAAGTATTGGAACCTATAATGAAAAAGATGGAGAAAAAAAATTTTAGTACTGAAAAATCAATGATTAATTTTGTTTCAAAAGAAATCAAAAAATTAATGAAAAAAAGGAAATATCAAGGTGTTATTTGGGTTTTAATTTCTGAAGAAAATTTAGAAGATACAGATTATGATTTATTTGAAACAGTAGAGTCATTAAAAAACATGAATCAAGCTGATATGAACAAGGAAGCTTTAGAATATAAAAAAGAATTAAAGGAAGAACTTAGTGTAGATGGAGTTGAAGGGTTAAATTTGAAAGTTTCTAAATTTAAAATTGAAAAAAATAAAATAAACAGTCCTGCCTTTGATCTTAAAATTGCAGCTAATATGTTTAATATTAATTGGGATATGGAGGTTTATGGTTATTTAAAAAATAATAAACCAATTATTGTTGGTTCTGAATGTATTGGAAAATGCAAAGGAGTTACAGGTGTTAAAAATATGATTGTTTATTCCGACACAACATCAACAAACACATCTTCTGAAAGCTCTTCGAGTATTGTTGACAATTTGAATAAGTTGAATGATCTGTATAAATCTGGCGTACTTACAAAAGAAGAATTTGAAAAAGCTAAAAAAAAACTTTTAAACTAATAATAATAAAAACGACGTAATCAAAGCACACTATAATCACAGTCAGAATAGAAATTTAGTTTTTTTAAAAAATTAAACGTTGATTTTATTGAAGGATGGTGCCCCCGCACGGATTCGAACCGCGGACCTATTGATTACAAATCAATTGCTCTACCAACTGAGCTACAAGGGCATGCACAATAGTTATTAAGTATTTTAAAATTAATCAACTCTTTTTTTTAAATAACTTAAATGGTGTAATACAATAGCTGCACTATTTGATATATTTAGGCTATCTACCTTTTTATCTATATCAATTCGCACTAAAAAATCTGCATATTTTGATGTATGTTTATGCATACCCAAACCTTCTGATCCAAACAAAAGAATTTTATTTCCTTTCCATTCAATATCAGTAAATTTTTTTTTTACATTACTATCAAATCCATATACCCAGAAATTTTTTTCTTTCAAATTTTTTAAAGTTGAGTTTATATTTGA
The DNA here is from genome assembly GCA_001180065.1 of Candidatus Pelagibacter communis. GTDB lineage: Bacteria > Pseudomonadota > Alphaproteobacteria > Pelagibacterales > Pelagibacteraceae > Pelagibacter > Pelagibacter ubique_G. The sequence continues at coordinate 635 of CVSM01000079.1, read as the reverse complement.
TACCTCAAATATATTTACATGTTCTGTTGCACCGCTTGCAGCCTTGAAAAGAAGTTTACTTTCACTTGGAAAGGATCTTTCTTTAACAATTATTCCATCGATACCAAATGATGCTGCACTTCTAATTAAAGATCCAATATTTCGTGGATCTGTTACACCATCTAAACACACAAAAGTAATATCGTTTTTACCTTTAATAAACTCTTTTATTACTGATTTTTCTAAGTGTTCTATTTCAGCAACATAACCTTGATGTAACAAATTTTCTTTGTTGCTATATTTATCTAGCTCTTTCTTTGTTTTAAAATATACTTTTACATTATTTAGAAGATTTTGATTTGGGCTTTTTCGATGAATATTTTTTTTACTTTCTTCAGTTAAAAAAACTTTTAGAACCTTTCTTTTTGGGTTTTTTAAAGCCTCTATAACAGCATGTTGCCCAATAATAAAAAAAGACGATTTATTCATAAATAGTACCTATTTTTACACGTTTTTTTTAATATTTTCCTAATAAATCACATATTGCATTTACACAAATAAAATATATAAAACCCATGTTGTTTGAAGCTTTATTGAACAAGGGGACACTTCCCCTAAGGGAGGGGTTCCAGAGCGGTCAAATGGGGCGGGCTGTA
>CVSM01000078.1 GCA_001180065.1 Candidatus Pelagibacter communis | reverse complement strand
AGTTGAATAGATATTTTTCCCTTTAATCGAAGCTATTACCTCTTTTAATCCTCCTGCATCGCTGCTTGAAATTGAAATAAGCTCTAGTGACCATTTTTTTTTGTTACTTACTTTTTCATACATTTTAAATAAATCTGCCGCAAACAAACTTGCCTCTAATCCCCCAGTTCCAGCTCTAATTTCTATAATTGCATTTTTTTTATCCGCTTCATCTTTAGGTAATAAAAAAAGTTTTAACTTTTTTTCATTTTTTTCATGTTGTATTTTTAGATCATTCAATTCATTTTCTGCCATTTTAATAAGTTCGTTATCGGTTTTTTTATCTTCTAAAATTTTTTTCAATTCATTTTTATCTTTTTCGAAAGAAATATATTTTTTGGCATTTTCAATTATCTCATTCAAATCAGAGTACTCCTTTGATTTTTCTGCAAATATATTTTTTTCAATATTTCCTGATGACAAATCTTTCTCAAGAGATGAGTGTTTTTTTATTAATTCTTCAACTGTTTTTTGGGGTATCATTGTTTATTTATTATCTAATTCAGAGGCTTTTTTTTCAACTTCGCTTACGACTCTTGATATCATTTCCTCAGTCAAAACTTTTTCTTTCTGAATCCCAGATAAATAAAGCATATTATTTCCTTTTCTTCCTCCAGTAATTCCAATATCAGTTAGTGCAGCTTCCCCTGGTCCATTTACAACACATCCAATAATAGATAATGTAATGGGTGTTTTAATGTGAGAAAGTTTTTTTTCTAATATTTTAACCGTATCAATTACTTCAAAACCTTGCCTTGCACACGATGGGCAAGAGATAATTTTAACAC
>CVSM01000077.1 GCA_001180065.1 Candidatus Pelagibacter communis | reverse complement strand
TAGGCTGCAGGGATTGCAAATAGTAATGTTACAATAACAGTTCCGATTGAAACTGCTGAGCTTATTAATATATATCTTCCAAAATTATAAGTTTCAAAGATTACAAAATAAGATTTGAATAGCTCAGTTAAGCTTTTTGTAAAATCTAAACTAAAGTCCAAAGGATTAACTAATAAAGCGATCTGAGTTTTAAAACTCGTAACCAGCATAATATAAAATGGAAACAAAATTACAAATGCAAAAAAAACAATGCCAAACAAGGTAATAAAATCAAAAATAATTTTTTCAGATATAAAATCTTCCTTTAAAGATTGCATACTATATTTTTTGAGTTTATTCGTAAAAAATAAAGTGATTAAGAAAACACCAAGAATATACCAATATGGAGATGCCTCATTTAAATAAAAATATAAAATTGAAAATATAAATGATAATGAAAATATTTTCATTATGTGATTAATTTTATTGCCGATTAAGACAAATGCTAAAGATAACAAAATACCAATTAAGAAAACAGGTGTAACGTTTAAATTAGTAAAACTTAATCCCTGAAGTGTAGCCATGATCTTCCAAATTGATAAAATACAAGTCAGAAAAAAAGATGAAATAATCAAAAATATTGCAAGAGACTTAAACTTCATTAGCCCTCTTTCCAATTAATCTAAAATAAATAACCATGAAACTAAGAAGTAAGATTACAATTACTATTGAAACGGCAGAGCCCATTCCAATATCTGATACTGCAAACCCTTGTTGATAGACATTAATAGGTAAAGTTC
>CVSM01000076.1 GCA_001180065.1 Candidatus Pelagibacter communis | reverse complement strand
AGTATTGATAAATGTAAAGATTTTTTACAAAAAGTCTTAAATTCGTCCTTTTATTTTTGTTTTTATCTAAAAGTTTCTCACTAAGATATTCCTCCACATCAAAATCTTTATTTTTTGGAATACTTTGAGGATTATTATTATAATCACATTTTAAATAATCAATTATACATTTAGAGTTATTTAATAAAATAATATTTCTTCTAATATCTTGACTGATAAATATAATTACTCTTTTTTTAATGTTAAGTTTTTTTGATAAATAATTATCTAAATTTTTAAATTGTAAAAATCCCGTTGCACCAAGTCCAGCATTAATTATTTGAAATTTATTATAATTAGATGCTAAATCATCTAACCAAGGTTCAGATCCTGTTCCTTTTGTAAAGGAATCACCTAAAAATAATATAGATTCTTTTTTTTCATCTAAATTATCTGATTGTACTAAACCATAATTGTTAGTTGAAAAATTATAATCCCAAATTTTGACTAATCTATTTTCTTTTTCATCTATAAAAAAATTTAAAAATCTTTTTTCCTTAATATTTTTTTCATATAGATAAAAATCTTGAAAAGGCTCAAACAATTTACCTTCTTCATAAACTCTTATTACATTTGAATATCTATTGTCATTTGTAAATTTTATATCATTTATTTTAGAATATAATCTTAACAAAAATTCTACGCTTATAATAATGAAAATACTAAGTAAAAAAAAAATAAAAATCTTGTTTACTAATTTTTTAAACATAATACTTTTTTAAAAACTTCGTTAAATAATTTTTACTTTGATATTAGAATATAGTGTAAATAAAAGGTGCAACTGCTGATCCTTGGGTTAAAACTATTAATCCGCCAAAAAGAACTAAAACAATTATAATTGGTAAAAGCCAATATTTTTTTCTTACTTTTAAAAATTCCCAAAATTCTTTTATAAAGCTCATATTAAAATTGATTCTTCATTTTACTTTTTGGACCATTTTTTTCAATCCAATAAGATTTATTCTTATTATATT
>CVSM01000075.1 GCA_001180065.1 Candidatus Pelagibacter communis | reverse complement strand
CAAGGGTGAATTAGCATATAAAAAGAGAAAATTAAATAAAACTGAAAAAAAACAAAGTATTGCATCTCTAATTAGTGAAAAAAATAAAAATAATAATTTGATAGTTTTTAGTAACTTTGATTCAAAAATTAAAAAAACCAGAGAAATGAATGTTATCTTAAAAAAATTTGAAATATTAAATTCTTTAATAATATTAGATAAATCTTCTAAAGAAAATATTGAAAAATCAATCAGAAATATCCCTAACATTAAAGTCACAGATATAAATCACTTTAGTGCATTTGATATTGTTAAATTTAAAAAGATTGTCTTTACTGAGAGTTCTCTTAAGGAATTAGAAAAAAGGTATATATAAGATGGAAAAAATAAACTTATACGATAAAATTTTATCTCCTTTAGTTACAGAAAAATCAACTAATTTATCTGAGTATAATAAAATTGTTTTCAAAGTTCCTTCGAAAGCAAATAAAAAAAATCTTAAAAAAAATATAGAAAAAATTTTTAAAGTTAATGTAACTAAAATAAACATTATTAATAAACAAAGAAGAACTAAATTAACAAGAGGAAAAAAAGTTAAGATTTCAGGGTTTAAGAAAGCAATAATTACTTTAAAAAAAGGTCAAAGTATTGACTTAACAACAGGTGTTTAAATTATGTCATTAAAAACTTTTAAACCATATACAAAATCTACAAGAGGTACAATCCTTGTTGATAGAACTGGGTTGTGGAAAGGTAAACCTTTTAAATCTTT
>CVSM01000074.1 GCA_001180065.1 Candidatus Pelagibacter communis | reverse complement strand
AAGCGAAAGAATTTAGAGCAAAAGGTGCAGAGATGGCAGTTACAATAACCTCCACAGCTGATAAGGAGGTAACAGTAATTTTAGCAGATGCACAAAAAAAATCTGAGATCATGAAGGGAGAAGGCGATGGTAAAAGAAATAATATTTTTGCTCAAGCTTTTGGTCAAGATCCAGAGTTTTTTGCTTTTTACAGAGCGATGCAAGCATACGAAAAAGCTTTAATTGGAGGAGAGACATCTTTAATTTTATCACCTGATAGTGAATTCTTTAAATTTTTTGGAAATATAAAACCTAAAACAGAATAAATTAATATGAAAGAATTGATCATTGCTTTTGGTCTATTCTTATTTATTGAAGGTATTTTATATGCCATATTTCCATCAAAAATGAAAAGTATGTTAAAAAAATTGGAGCTGATTAAAGATAGCCAATTAAGATCAGCTGGATTAACATTTGCTATAATAGGATTTATTATTATTTATTATAAAATGAACTAAAATGACGAAATTAAGAACATTTATCCTAACTTTTATTCTTTTTGTAAATCTTGAGGTTTATTCCTTTTCACAAAATAGACCGGAATCATTTGCTGATTTAGCTGAAAAACTAATGCCATCAGTGGTAAATATTTCAACCACAACAATAATAACTACACAGTCAAACCCATTTCCTTTTCAATTTCCTCCAGGCTCACCTTTTGAGGATATGTTTAAAGAATTTGGTGCTCCACAAGAAAGAAAGTCATCAGCTCTAGGCTCTGGTTTTATAATTGATGAAAAAGGAATAGTTATTACAAATAATCATGTAATTCAAGATGCGGAGGATATTATTATTAGAGTAAATGGGGACAAGGAGTTTAAAGCGAACGTAATTGGAGCTGACCCACTTTCAGATATTGCAGTATTACAACTTGATACAAAAGAAAAATTTATTCCAGTAAAGTTTGGAGACTCGGATAAAGCAAGAATAGGTGATTGGGTAATTGCAATTGGTAATCCATTTGGTTTAGGAGGAACTGTAACTTCAGGTATCATTTCTGCTAGAAATAGATCAATTGGTTTATCAAGATATGAGGATTATATTCAAACTGATGCCTCAATTAATTCTGGAAATTCAGGTGGACCTCTGTTTGATATGAATGGTGATGTGATTGGTATTAACACTGCTATCCTAGGAAGAAATGGATCAATAGGAATAGGTTTTTCAATACCATCAAACAGTGCAAAAATTGTAATTGATCAGCTAATTGAATTTGGTGAGACTAAAAGAGGATGGCTTGGTGTAAGAATACAAGACGTTACAAAAGAAATAGCAGATGTAGAAAAATTAGACAAACCACGTGGTGCTTTGGTTGCAAGTGTTGCTCAAAATAGCCCATCAGATAAAGCAGGTGTAAAAGCAGGAGATATAATTTTAGAATTTGATGGAGAAAAGATACAAGAAATGAAACAACTTCCAATGATAGTTGCAAGAACTAAAGTTGGAAAAAAAGTTAAAGTTAAAATATGGAGAAATAAAAAAGAAATTATCAAAACTATTACACTTGGAAGATTAGAAACTTCAGAGGATTTTAAAGTTTCGGAAAAAGGTAAGCCACCAAAAGAATTAAGAGTAGAAAGTTTAAAGATTTCTGTGAGAGAATTAACAGATGAGGATATTAAAACTAGAAATTTACCTAATCAGACTTCAGGATTGGTTATAACCCAAATAGATTTAGATAGCCCTATATCAAGCTCTATAGAAAAGGATAGTATTATTCTAGAAGCTCAAAAGAAAAAAATTAGATCTGTAAGTGATCTAGAACAAGCTGTGAAAGAAGTACTAAAAACAAATCAAAAGACTATATTATTAGTAATTTATAATAGTCAAAATCAAAGACGATATATTGGGGTTAAATTAGATTAATGTATTATGGATTTAAAATCCAAAATTATTTTAATTTATGGACCAACTGCTTCAGGTAAATCTAAATTTGCAATTGAACTCGCGAAAAGAATAAATGGTGAAATAATTAATGCTGATAGTATGCAAGTTTATAAAGAGCTTAAAATTTTATCAGCCAGACCTTCTCTAAAAGATTATCAAAATATTAGACATCATTTATATGGCTTTCAATCTGTAAAAAGTGATTTCTCAACAGGTGATTGGCTTAAATTGACAAATAAAAAGATTTTAGATTTAAGGCAAAGAAAAAAAGTAGCTATCTTAGTTGGAGGGACTGGTCTTTATTTCAAAGCTTTAACAAATGGGTTGGTAAATATTCCAAATATTCCAATTAAATTTAGAACTAGAATAAGATCTTTGCATAGAAAACTTGGATCTAAAAAATTTTTTTCAGAATTATTAAAAATTGATCCTTTGATAAAAGATCGAATTGAGATGTCAGATACCCAAAGATGCATAAGGGCTTATGAGGTAAAATTATTTACTAAAAGATCAATTTTTAACTGGTTTAAAAATACTCGATCAGCATATGAGCAAAAAGATTTTTTTAAAATTTATCTAGATTTCCCGCGGAATGAGTTACTTAAAAGAATTAATCTAAGAGCAAAAGATATGATTAAAAATGGGGCGGTTTCAGAGGTAAAAAAATTCACTCAACTTAAAGTTCAAAAGAATAAAACAGCCAATAAAGCCATTGGTATCAGTGAAGTAAGAGATTATATCAATAAAAAAATTGAAATTAATGATGTAATTGAAAAAATATCAATAAAGACAAGACAATATGCTAAAAGACAAAGCACATGGGCCAGAGGCAACATGCAGAATTGGAATAAAATGAATCCTATTCAGCTCAAAAATTTTTTAAAAAATTTTTAGATATTTCTCACTTATCCTTGACCAATTAGCACAACTTAGACTAGATTAGACAAATGTCTAAATTATATTCTGGTGCTGAAATAGTATTTAAATGTCTTGAAGATCAAGATGTTAAATACATTTTTGGATATCCTGGAGGTGCTGTATTACCAATCTATGATGAATTAAAAAATCATTCTACAATCAAACATATATTAGTAAGACACGAACAAGGAGCAGGACATGCAGCTGAGGGTTATGCAAGATCATCAGGAAAACCTGGAGTAGTTTTAGTTACATCAGGACCAGGTGCAACAAATGTTGTTACTGCCTTAACAGATGCATACATGGACTCAGTTCCATTAGTATGTATTTCAGGGCAAGTGCCAACACATTTAATTGGAACTGATGCTTTTCAGGAGTGCGATACTACTGGAATTACAAGACCATGCACTAAACATAATTGGTTAGTAAAAGATATCAAAGATTTATCAAAAATTTTACATGAAGCTTTTATTGTAGCTACAACAGGAAGACCAGGACCAGTATTAGTCGACATACCTAAAGATATCCAGTTTGCAAAAACAAGTTATTCAAAACCAAAAAAAGAAAAACAATTAAAAAGAAAAATACATAACAAATTTTCTCAAAATGAAATTGATGAATTAATTAATTTAATTTCTAAAGCAAAAAAACCTGTGATTTATACTGGTGGTGGAGTTATAAACTCAGGCCCAAAAGCTAGTGAAGCTTTAAGAGAATTTGTCAGACTTATAGGTTTTCCGATCACATCAACATTGCAAGGCCTTGGCGCATTTCCTGGTGATGACAATCAATTTATAGGAATGTTAGGAATGCATGGAACTTATGAAGCAAATAATGCCATGCACGATTGTGATTTATTAATAAATATTGGAGCAAGATTTGATGATAGGATAACTGGTAAGATTGACGAATTTTCACCCAAATCTAAAAAAGTTCATATTGATATCGATCCATCTTCAATAAATAAAATTATTAAAGTCGACTTAGCCATTGTTGGTGATGTTAACGAAGTTCTTCGAGCTGCAATTAAAAAGATTAATAAAAAACAAAATGGATTTAAAATTTCAAATAAACAAAATACATCGAAATGGTGGGAACAAATTCAAAAATGGCAATTAAAAGACTCATTAGGTTTTATTAATAGTGAAAAGACCATTAAACCTCAACATGCTGTTCAAAGATTATATGAACTAACAAAAAAACAAGATACTTTTATAACCACAGAAGTTGGGCAACATCAGATGTGGGCAGCTCAACATTATAAATTTAATAAACCTAACCGATGGATGACATCAGGTGGACTTGGTACTATGGGCTATGGTCTTCCAGCTGCTGTAGGTGTTCAAATTGCACATCCAGATAAATTAGTTATAGATATTGCTGGAGAAGCTTCAGTTTTGATGACCATGCAAGAGATGTCTACTGCTGTTCAATATAATCTGCCAATTAAAATTTTTGTTTTAAATAACCAATACATGGGGATGGTAAGACAATGGCAAGAATTACTTCATGAGAAAAACTATTCAGAAAGTTACTCAGAAGCATTACCTGATTTTGTTAAATTAGCAGAGGCATATGGATGTAAGGGTATCAAAGCGGATAATCCTAATGAATTAGACAATAAAATAAAAGAAATGATAAACCATAATGGCCCAGTAATATTTGATTGTCAGGTTGATCCAAATGAAAACTGTTTTCCAATGATACCTTCAGGAAAGCCTCATAATCAAATGATACTTGGTCCTAATGATAAAGAGGAAAATAAGATTACCGGAAAAGGTAAAGCATTAGTTTAATGGCAAATCCAAAATCAGCTTATAGCATTCCAACTAAAAAAGGTAAATTAGACACTCATATTTTAGTAGTTTGGGTAGATAATGAAGCTGGAGTATTGGCTAGAGTAGTTGGTTTATTTTCTGGTAGAGGTTACAATATTGAGTCATTGGCAGTTGCTGAAGTAGATGCTACTAGGAATATTTCTAGAATAACTATTGTCACAACAGGAACTCCTCAAGTAATAGATCAAATTAAGTTACAATTGAAAAAATTGGTACCAGTACATAAAGTTGCAGATTTTAAAAGAGAAGATAAAAAAGTAATTTTTAAAGAAATGGCTTTACTTAAGGTCGTGGGAAATAAAAAAAAGATAGAAAAAACTCTTAAAGCTTGTAAAAGCTTCAATCCAGTAATTTTGGATAAAACAAAAAAATCTGTAGTTATTCAAATAACTGCTTTGAGACGAGAGATTGATAAGATGAGTAAAAAATTAAAATCACATGGTTTGACTAGCACTTCAAGGACAGGGGCTATTGCCATGACCAGAGGTGCTGAAGTTTTTAAATGAATTAAATTAAGGAGAAATTAAATGAAAATGTTTTATGAAAAAGATACAGATGTAAATCTTATAAAAGATAAAAAAATTGCAATTTTTGGATATGGCAGTCAAGGACATGCTCACGCTTTAAATCTAAAAGATAGTGGCGTTAAAGAAGTTGTGGTAGCGTTAAGAGATGGATCATCGAGCATTGCAAAAGCAGAGTCTAAAGGTTTAAAAGTAATGAATTTATCTGATGCAGCTGCTTGGGCAGATGTTGTAATGATATTAACTCCTGATGAATTACAAGCTCAAATTTATAAAAATCATATCGAGCAAAGAGCTAAAGAGGGAACAAGCATTGCTTTTGCACACGGATTAAATGTTCATTATGATTTAATTAAAGCAAGAAAAGATTTAGATGTATTTATGGTAGCTCCTAAAGGTCCTGGACATTTAGTAAGAAGTGAATTCGAGAAAGGTGGTGGAGTTCCATGTCTGTTTGCTGTTCATCAAAACGGTTCAGGAAAAGCAAGAGATTTGGCAATGTCCTATGCATCAGCGATTGGTGGAGGAAGATCAGGTATTATTGAGACAACATTTAAAGATGAAGTTGAAACAGATTTATTTGGTGAACAAACTGTTTTATGTGGCGGTTTAGTAGAGTTAATGAAAAATGGTTATGAAACACTAGTTGAGGCAGGATATGAACCTGAAATGGCATACTTCGAAACAGTGCATGAAGTAAAATTAATTGTTGATTTAATATATGAAGGTGGAATAGCAAATATGAATTATTCTATATCAAATACAGCTGAGTACGGAGAGTACCAATCTGGTCCAAGAATTATCAACAAAGAAGAAACAAAAAAAAGAATGAAAGAGGTTTTATCCGAAATACAGTCAGGAAAGTTTACTAAAGAATGGATGGATGAATGCAAGAATGGTCAAAAAAACTTTTTAGCAACAAGGGCAAAATTAGCAGAACATCCTGTTGAAAAAGTAGGTGCTGAGCTCAGAGCCATGATGCCATGGATTGGTAAGAAAAAACTGGTTGATAGTGACAAAAGCTAAATTTAGTTAGACCCAAATAGATCAACTAAATAAATAAAAATTTAACATTTATTTTGCAATATCACTTATAGATTGTATTATAGATCGTCATAAAAATTAGTTATGAGTAATAAAGACAAAGTTTACATTTTTGATACTACAATGAGAGATGGTGAGCAGTCACCAGGTGCTTCTATGAGTGTTGAAGAGAAAATTCAGATTTCTAGAGTCTTTGATGAAATGGGAATTGACATCATAGAGGCAGGGTTTCCAATTTCTTCCCCAGGAGATTTTGAGGCAGTAAGTGCTATTAGTAAAAGTGTAAAAAACTCTATTCCTTGTGGTTTAGCGAGAGCTACAAAAAAAGACATTGATGCTTGTAATGAGTCATTAAAATTTGCAAAAAGATTTAGAATTCATACTTTTATTTCTACAAGTCCGGTTCATATGAAGCATAAACTTAATATGACAGACGAACAAGTTTTAGGAGCAATTAAAGAAAGTGTAACCTACGCAAGAAATTTTACTGATGATGTAGAATGGTCATGCGAAGATGGTACAAGAACGAATTTAGATTTTATGTACAAGACTATTGAGCTTGCAATTAAATGTGGAGCAAAGACAATCAATATTCCTGATACTGTTGGTTATTCTATTCCAGAAGAATTTGCTAGAACAATTACTTCAATTAAAAATAATGTACCAAATATTGATAAAGCAATTATTTCAGCTCATTGTCATAATGATTTAGGATTAGCTGTTGCAAATGCTCTTTCAGGCTTATCTGCTGGAGTGAGACAAATAGAATGCACTATCAATGGAATAGGGGAAAGAGCAGGAAATGCTGCTTTAGAAGAAATTGTCATGGCAATAAAAACTAGAGAGGATTTACTACCCTATGAAACAGGTATTAAAACAGAGTTGATTAGTAAAGCATCAAAGATTGTCTCTAATGCAACAGGATTTCCTGTGCAATTTAACAAAGCAATTGTAGGAAAAAATGCATTTGCCCATGAGTCAGGTATTCATCAAGACGGAATGTTAAAAAATAGAGAAACTTATGAAATAATGACACCAGAGAGTGTTGGTGTAAAAAAGACATCTTTAGTAATGGGTAAACATTCAGGCAGACATGCATTTAAAGATAAATTAAGTGACCTGGGTTATACAGATGTAACAGATGATGTAGTACAAGCAGCTTTTGGAAAGTTTAAAATTTTAGCTGATAAGAAAAAACATATCTACGATGAGGATATTGTTGCCTTAGTCGATGATAGTTTGATAATTGATAATAAAATAAATGCAATAAATTTGAAATCTTTAAAAGTCTTTGCTGGAACTGGAGAGCCCCAAAGAGCAGATATGACTTTAGATGTTTTTGGAGATGTTAAAAAGACAAGTCAAACAGGAGATGGACCAGTCGATGCAATTTTTAAATGTATAAAAGACTTATACCCACACGATGTAAAATTATCTTTGTATCAAGTTCATGCTGTTACCGAAGGAACTGATGCTCAAGCAACAGTGAGTGTTAAGATTGAAGAAAATGATAGAACTACAGTTGGGCAATCAGCAGATACAGACACTTTAGTCGCATCAGCAAATGCTTATCTTAATGCTTTAAATAAAATGCTGATAAAAAGAGAAAAAAAATCATTATATAAAAACATAGAACATCAAAAAGTTAAAGGAGGAGTTTAATGGGTTTGTTTGAAAAAATAAGAAAAGTTTGGAGCCAGGATATGGCTATAGATCTTGGCACTGCAAATACTCTTGTTGTTGTAAAAGGTCAGGGAGTAGTGCTTAATGAGCCATCAGTTGTTGCAATTGTCGATCAAGCTGGAAAAAAACAAGTTTTAGCGGTAGGGGATGAAGCAAAAACAATGTTAGGAAGAACACCTGGAAATATACAAGCAATAAGACCTTTAAGGGATGGTGTTATAGCTGATTTTATTGTTACAGAGGAAATGATAAAACACTTTATCAAAAAAGTTCATAAGGGAAGCTCATTTGCTAACCCAAGGATCTTAATTTGTGTTCCAACTGGTTCTACACCGGTTGAGAGAAAAGCTATTCAAGATAGTGCTTTAGCAGCAGGTGCTAGAAGGGTTCAGTTAATTGAGGAACCAATAGCTGCCGCAATAGGTGCAAATCTTCCTATTTCAGAAGCTACAGGATCAATGGTAGTAGATATTGGTGGTGGTACAAGTGAAATAGCTGTCATGTCCTTAGGAGGCTTAGTTTATTCTAAATCTTTAAGGGTTGCAGGAGATGCAATGGATGGAGCGATGGTTAATTATATGAGAAAAGAATATAATCTAATGATCGGTGACAGCACTGCTGAAAAGATTAAGAAAGAGATAGGTACAGCTATTCCAAGTAATAATAATACTTATGCAGTAAAAGGAAGAGATCTTAGATCTGGAACACCCAAAGAAGTAAACATAACAGAGGAAGATACTGCAGAGGCCTTAAATGGTATTCTAAAAGAAATGGTTAATGGTATAAAAGACGCATTAGAAAGTACTCCACCTGAATTATCTGCAGATTTAGTTGATATGGGTTTGACATTAACTGGCGGCGGAGCATTACTTAAAAATATAGACAAAAGGTTTTCAAAAGAAACAGGATTGCCAGTGCATATAGCAGACGATCCTTTGTCTTGTGTAGCAGTTGGAACAGGTAAAGCTTTGGATCAGGAACAAACATTCTCTACTATGTTGACTGAATATTAAAAACGATGGCCTCAAGCAGAGATGATTTTATTATCGCAATTAGATCTGCTTTTTTAAAAAAAAGTACTCAGCAAAAATTTTCACTTTTAACGCTGTTTTTAATTTCAACATTTATAATCTTGTTATCTAGTTTAGATTTAAAATTTATAAGGTATTTGAAAATTGGCATTAATGAAGTTGTTTATAGATCTTCTTTTGTCGTTTCAATTCCAGAAAATTTTATTAAAAATACTTTTTTTGAAGTAAGCGAATATACAACCTTTTTTAAAAATTATAAAAAAAACGAACAAGAATTAAATCAATTAAAATCAAACTATGTTTCTAGTCAAATTATTCAATCTGAAAATAGGGAGTTAAAAGAATTAATTAATGATTATGTTTCAAGTTCAGATAAAATACTTGCAAAGATTATTGTAGATCATGAGAGTCCATTTTTAAAAAGTATTATCATTAACAAAGGAAGCAAAGATAATATTAAGATTGGTACAAATATATATGATCAATCTTATTTAGTTGGAAGAGTAATAGAAGTTAATTATAAAACTGCAAGAGTATTATTACTATCTGATTTGAATTCAAATGTTCCAGTAACAATAGCTCCACAAAATATTCAAGCAATAATTACAGGTGATGGTGATAATCAAGGACAAATAAAATACATCAAAGACGGTTTTTCAGATGAAATTACTCAAGAAAGTATAATTTATACATCGGGCACTGGTGCAATATTTAAAAGTGGTATACCAATCGGCAGATTATCAATTCTAAAAGAAAATTTGACGTCAAGTTTCAATGTGGAATTTTATAGTGATTTTTCTCAATTAAAATATGTATTTGCAGATGTGATTACAAAAACTGATATTCAAAATTTCAATGATAATAACCCTGAATTAAGTGACTTAGATAACACCCCAATGAATGCAAAATTAAAAATTCTCGAGGATGAATTAAAGATTATCGAAGATACAAATCTTAAATTTAAAGAAGAAAATGAAATTTTAAAGTCCGAAATAAATAACCTTGAAAGTGAAATAATCGTTTTTAAAAACAAAATATTTTTGCAAAAAGAAAAAATAGATCAATTCGATATTGATAAAAAAGAGCTAAATTTTTTAAGATTAAATTTGCAACATGGTCATAAGTGCAGACGATCTTTTTTTAATAGCAGAGGGTTTGCAGTTGGTTCTGAAGAGTATAAAGAATGTGTTTTAAACAAAGGAAGAATTAACAATGGTTAGTCTTAAAGCCAAAGGCTCATTTCTTAGATTATATTCATGGTTACCAATTATTTTTTTATATATATCTGTTTTGAATGAATTTGATTTCAACTATTTAAATTTAGATTACTTTTCATTTAATTTTCCTTTTATCTTAATTTTTTATTTTACACTAAAAGATTTTAAACATTTTGATTATTTCTTAGTTTTTATAGCAGGACTTATAAATGATACAGTTGTCGGATTACCTTTGGGAGTAAGCAGTTTTTCATATACTTTAATCTGTATTGCAACTTCTTACTTAAGAAATATTACTATAAGACCTCATCCAATTAAAGATTGGTTTTATTTTTTATTTATCATAAGTTTAATAAATTCAATTAATTACACAGTTTTAACATTATTTTTTTCATACAATGTTGTATTAATAAATTATTTAATTAATAATTTTTTTACTTTTTTATTGTATCTAGTTTTTGTTTATTTATTTAAACAATATCTACGAGGTCTAAATGATTAATTCATCTACAGATAGTGTAAAAAAACTGAATTTAATTAACAGGCGAATGTTTATTACTGGATCATTAAAATTTCTAGTAATGGTGGGTTTGGTTAGCAGATTATTTTTTTTGCAAGTTAAAGAAAATAAGAAATACCTTACACTTTCAGACAAAAACAGAATTAGGGAGTGGAAACTTGCTCCAGTAAGAGGTGAAATTACGGATTATTTTGGAAATACAATTGCAGGTAATTTCGAGGCTTATCAACTTCATATTATTCCAGAACAAGTAGAGGATTTTAGATACGTGATTTATAGAGTTAAGGACCTATTAGAAATGTCTGATAAAGAATTCAGAAAAGTATTAAAAAAAAAGAACGAGATAAAACCATGGGAGACTTTGATAGTATCAGATAATCTAAGCTGGAAAAAATTTTCGAAAATAAATAATCATTTATATGATTTAAATGGGGTCAAACCAGTAATTTCTATTTCAAGAAATTATCCATTTAAAGAAAATTTCACTCACGTTGTTGGTTATGTTAGCCAGGCAAATGAAAATGACATAGAGAATTCAGAGATAATTAAAAAAAATTTTGTACCAGGTCTTAAAGTTGGCAAAGTAGGTTTAGAAAAATCTTTTGAAGATAAGCTTTTAGGGACAAATGATATAGAGAGATATGAGGTTAATGCATACGGAAGAAGAATAAATCAATTAGAATTTCAAAAAGGTGAAAAAGGAAAAAGTCTTAAACTTACAATAGACAGTGAAGTTCAAAAATTAACTAATGAGTTATTAAAAGAAAAAGCTGGCTCAATATGTGTAATGGATATCTACACAGGAGCCGTCATTGCAATGCACTCATCACCATCTTTTGATCCTAATTTATTTGTTTTTGGAATCGGTCAAGACGATTGGCAGTTAATTCGAAATAATCCAATGAAACCACTAGTTAATAAGACTTTACAGGGAACTTATTCTCCAGGATCAACTATAAAACCTATTGTCGCTTTATCAGCATTAGAAAATGGAATTATTAATAATAATTTTGCTGTAAATTGTAGAGGTCATAAGAATCCATTAGAATTATACGGCCAAACTTATCATTGTTGGAAAAAAGAGGGACATGGATTTATGAATTTAAGAAACGCTATGAAACAATCTTGTGACACATATTTTTATGAAGTCGCCCGTAAATTAGGTGTAGATAGATTAAGTGAAACTGCAAAAAAATTTGGATTAGGGAAAGAAGTTTTTGGGGATTTATTTAATATAGAAAAAAAGGGTTTAATTCCGAACACAATGTGGAAGAAAAATGCTTTGGGACAAAGTTGGTTATTGGGAGAAACCATAATTACTGGAATAGGTCAAGGCTATATCCAAACAACTCCAATTCAATTGTGTTTAATGACCGCCCAGATTGGAAATGGGGGTTATAAAATCTATCCAAAAATAATCGCAGATGATGAGAACAGTGTATCACAAATAGATAAATTTACTCCTTTATATAAAGACTCAAGGAATATTAAAATCGTGCAAGATGCAATGTTTGCATCGACTAATGAAGTAAGAGGTACTTCTTATCGATCTAGGATTGATGATCCAAAATATCAATTTGCTGGAAAAACTGGAACTGCCCAAGTCAAAAAAATTACAGAAAAAGATAGAGAGCTTGATTTAAAAACTTTTGAAATTCCTTATGAAGAGAGAGATCATGCTCTTTATGTAGCATATGGTCCATATAAAAACCCTCGTTATGCACTAAGTATATTAGTTGAGCACGGAGGAAATGGAAGTACTACTGCAGCCCCGATGGCAAAAAAATTATTTAAAAAGATTATTGATAGAGATTTGCTCAGACAATCAATGAATAAAAAAAAATATTTGGAGATATAGAATGTATCAACATACAAGATTATCAAACAACTCATTTGGTTTTTTTCAAAAATTCAGGAATTTTGATTATATCTTATTAGCTTGTATTTTGTTGTTAGGTTTTATTAGTTTAGCAACAATGTATTCGACTGATGGAGGAAATATCTTATTTCATACCAAAAGTCATTTTGTAAAATTAGTTGTATTTACAATTATGATGCTAATTTTTTCATTCATAAATATTAAATTTTGGTTCTCAATTGGATATTTGTCATATTTAATAGTTATTGCATTATTGATTTGGACTTATTTTTTCGGAATAAAATCTTCAGGATCTCAAAGATGGATGGATTTGTATTTTATTAACCTTCAACCATCCGAATTAATGAAGATTTGTATAATCTTATGTCTTGCAAAGTATTTCCATAGAATGAAATTAGAAAATGTTAACTCAATTTATACGATTTTAACTTCTCTAATCATAATTATATTACCAATGGGATTGGTAATTGTTCAACCAGATCTTGGAACATCTCTATTAATAGCTATAAGCGGTGTAGCAGTTATCTGGTTTGCAGGAATAAATCATAAGTATTTTATATATACAATAATGGGTTTTTTAATTTCACTCCCCTTTATAATCTCATTTTTAAAGCCTTATCAAAAATTAAGAGTTTTAACTTTTTTAAATCCTGACAGAGATCCTCTTGGTGCAGGTTATCAAATTATACAGTCTAAAATTGCTGTAGGTTCAGGTGGAATTTTTGGAAAAGGTTTTTTAAAAGGAACCCAAAGCTATTTAGAATTTTTACCTGAAAAACATACAGATTTTATTTTTACACTTTTTTCTGAAGAATTTGGTTTTGTTGGATCAGCAACTCTTCTTATAATATATGCTGTAATCATCTATAGAATTATTTCTATCGGGATTTCATCAAGAAGTTATTTCGCAAAAATATTTTGTTATAGTTTTGGTGCTGCAATGTTTGTTTATATTACAATAAATATGAGCATGGTTCTTGGTTTACTACCAATTGTAGGATCTCCACTTCCCATAATGTCTTATGGAGGATCTTCGATGCTAGCTACAATGATTGGTTTCGGAGTTGTAATGAGTGCAAAAGTGCATAGTCAACAAGCGATAGCGTAAGTATAATTTGTCGCTTAAATAATTTTGAGATTTAATTGTATATTTCAATATGTCAAATAAATTAAAAGTAGGAATAATTGGAGCAGGAATACAAGGAATTTCTAATGCTTTGTTTCTTCAAAAAAAAGGATTTCAAGTAACAATATTTGATAGAGATGAACCTGGGAGCCCTGTAGCCTCATATGGAAATGCCGGTCACTTTTCCCCTTATGCCTCACTTTCACTAAATAGAACCGATATACTAGCTGACGTTCCAGCAATGCTATTAAGTTCTACAGGACCTTTAGCGCTTAAATGGAATTATGTTCCTAAGATGATCCCATGGTTTTTAAAATTTATTTTAAATACAAGTAAAAAAAAGATGATGCATACCGCTAAGAATATGCATCAAATTTTAGATTTGGCTCTACCAGCTTACGACGAATTGTTTGATGAGGTCGATATAAATGGATTAGTAGAAAATAAAGGAATTCTTTATATTTGGAATGAAAAAGATTTAAAAAGTCGTGAATTAGAAATTAAAGTCAGGGATGAATTAGGTGTTAAACAACAACTTGTAAACAAAAGTGAAATTCACGATTTAGAGCCTAATATAAAACCATTTTATCATGGAGGTGTTTATTATCCGTACGCTAGACATGCTAGGAATCCTAAAAAGATATTAATTAAATTTTTTGAACTTTTTTTAAAAAAAGGTGGAAAATTTAATAAAACAAATATTCAGGATATTCAATTCACTGATGAGAAACCTGTTTTAAAAAATGATACTCAAAAATTTACTTTTGATAAAGTAGTAATTGCATGTGGAGCTTTTTCAAAAAAACTAACAGATAAACTTGATGAAAAAATTCCCCTGGATACCGAGAGAGGATATCATGTTCACTTTAAAAATTGTGATCATCTTTTATCAAGACCAGTAATTTTTTCTAATAGAGGATTTGGTATAACTCCAATGGAACAAGGACTGAGAGTAGTTGGTACAGTCGAATTTGGTGGCTTAAAAAATCCTTTATCAAAATCAAGAATTAAGAATTTAATAAATAATGCAAAATACATGTTAGGTGATTTACCTGAGCATGAGGATGAATGGTTAGGATTTAGACCAACTTTGCCTGATTTTCTCCCAGTAATGGGACCATCAAAGAATCATAAGAATATTTTTTATTGCTTTGGGCATCATCATTTAGGATGGACTTTAGGTCCAATATCTGGGAAGATTGTTTCTGGAATGATAGCTAAAGAAAATACTAATTTAAACCTAGAACCCTATAGCTCAATCAGATTTAGTTAGTTATATGCAAAGCACAAAAGCATATATAATGTTGACTTGTGCTACATTATTTTGGGCTGGAAACTTTATTGTAGGAAAGTATGCTTTTTTGACAGAGATACCACCTTTGTCTTTAGTATTTTATCGATGGTTACTTGTTTGGATCATATTATTACCTTTTACCTATAAAGATATAATTAAACATAAGGATACAATTTTAAATAATTTACCCTTATTATTTTTTTTGGGATTAACAAGTGTTGGTTTATTTAACTCTTTTACATACTTATCTTTAATTTATACCCAGGTAATTAACTCATCTCTTTTTAATACCGCTATCCCAGCAATAATAATTTTACTTTGTTTTTTATTTAAAGTTGAAAAAACAAATAAATTTCAATTATCAGGTCTTTTTATTTCAGTATGCGGTATTTTAGCAATTATCACCAAGTTAAATCTAGATATTTTACTTTCATTAAATTTTAATAAGGGGGATTTAATAATGATTGGAGGTGCTCTTACTTGGGGAATTTATTCAACTCTTCTAAAGAGAAAAAAATTCTCTTTACCATTGTTAACTCTAGTACATATTGTTTGCACTTTTGGGTTGGTAAGTGTTTTTCCACAATATTTGTATGAGCTTTGGAATGGACAAGTAATTAAGTTTGATATTAATTTATTTTACCTTCTAATATTTTTAGCTCTTTTTCCAAGTATAGGTTCATACTATTGTTGGGCTGGAGCAGTATCAATCATAGGAGCTAATAGAGCAGGTATATTTTTATCATTAATTCCTTTGTTTAGCACTATCATGGCTATAGCTCTATATAATGAAAAATTTCAATTTTTTCATTTAATCGGAGCAATTTTAATCTTATTAGGTTTATACTTATCCAATAAGGAAAACAAAAATGCTTAAAGTTGCAATTTTAGATGATTATCAAAATGTTTCTCAACAATTTTTTGATCTAGAAAAATTATCGGGAAAATATGAATTTAAAATATTTAATGAGGCATTTGCTGATGAGGAAGAAGCCATAGAAAAATTAGCAGACTTTCAGGCTATATTAATCATGAGAGAAAGGACACCAATTACAAAAAATTTAATTGATAATTTAATAAAACTTAAATTTATAATCACCAGTGGGAAAAAGAATAAATCAATTGATTTAAATGCAGCGAAAAAGAGAAAAATAATAGTTTGTGGGACAGATAGTAATATCAACCCAACACCAGAATTAACGTGGGCCTTAATACTTGGATTAGCTAGAAACTTTAAAGAGGAAATAGATAATATGTACCAAGGTTACTGGCAAACAACTATTGGAGTAGAATTAAAAGGAAAAATACTGGGACTTATTGGTCTTGGTAAAGTTGGATCACAAGTTGCTAAAATAGGAAAAGCCTTTGGCATGCAAGTAATGGCATGGAGTGAAAATTTAAATTTAGATGTCTGTAAAGATTTAAATATTCTACCTTGCAGTAAAGAAGATTTGATTAAGAATTCAGATTTTTTATCTATTCACGTTCAAGGTGGTGAAAGATATAAAAACTGTATTACATTGAAAGAAATGGATAAGATGAAAAAAACTGCATTTTTAATTAATACCTCAAGAGGCCCAATAGTAAATGAGGATGATTTAATCATAGCATTGTCAACAAATGAAATTGCAGGAGCTGGTTTAGATGTTTACGAAAAAGAACCACTTCCAGAAAATAATAAATTAAGATTTTTACCTAATGCTTTATTAATGCCTCATATTGGATTTGTAACTGCTGAAAATTACAATATTTATTACGGTCAAATGATCGAGTGCTTAGAGGCATGTGTAAATGGTAAACCAATAAGAATAATTGAATAATTATGGATTTATCTGTTGTAAATCACGAGGATTATTTTGCAAAAATTGGAGATGACCATAAATTTCCAATTAAAAAATTTGGGGAACTTGCAAATTATTTAATTCATAAAAAAATAGTTAAAAAATTTCATAAACCATATCCATGTTCTGACAAAACTCTTAAAAGAGTTCATTCTGAGAAATATATAAATGATGTTAAAAATAAAACTTTAGATACTTCTGCTGTTAAAAAGATTGGCTTTCCAATAGTTGATAGTGTTATTCAGAGATCTTTAGTAGCAACAGGAGGGACAGTGTTAGCTGCAAAACTTGCAATAAATAATGGAGTTGCATGTAATACTGCTGGAGGAAGTCATCATGCAAATTATGATAGTGGAGCGGGATATTGTGTTTTTAACGATGTTGCTGTTGCTGCACAATATTTATTAGATAGAGGTTTGGCAGGAAAAATTTTGATTTTAGATTTGGATGTGCATCAAGGGAATGGAAATTCTGAAATATTTAAAGACAATAACAATGTCTTTACTTTCAGTATGCATTCAAAATCAAACTATCCATTAAAAAAATCAATAAGTGATTTAGATGTTGAGCTTAAAAATGATACAGAAGACAAAGAATATTTAAAGATACTTAAATTTTATATGAGTCAATTAAATGAAGAGAATTTTGATTTTGTTTTTTATATAGCAGGTGTTGATATTCATTTTAATGATCGACTAGGTAAATTAAAAATATCAGATGAGGGAATAAAAGAAAGAGATGAACTTGTTACTAATAATTTTTTTTCTAAAGGCGTTCCTCTTTGTGGTGTTTTAGGGGGAGGATATAATAAAGATTTTAAAAAACTTATCGAGCTACATTCTTATTTACATGAGTCTTGTGCTAAATTGTTTTAAAAAATTATGAAAAAAAAAAATCCAAATCTTACTGCTGAACAAAAATTAGTTATGTTTGAAGATGGGACAGAACCTCCTGGTTCAAGTGAATTAAATAATGAAAAAAGAGAAGGGAGCTTTCATTGTGCTAATTGTGGAGTAAAATTATTTGACTCTAAAACAAAATACGAAAGTGGATCTGGTTGGCCCTCATTTTTTCAATCCTTACCAGATGTTTTTGAAACGAAAACAGATCATTTAATAGGTTATGCACGTACAGAATATCATTGTAAAAATTGTAATGCACATCATGGTCATATTTTTGATGATGGGCCTAAACCTACTGGTAAAAGATATTGTAATAATGGTATTTGTTTAGTTTTTAAAGAAAAAAAATAAAAAATATTATTTTAATATTTCTTCAAGCTTATCCTCTTTTTCCAATGCTCTAACTTCATCATAACCACCTATATGCTGATCATCAAAAAATATCTGTGGTATAGTTCTTTTTCCATTTGCTTTATTGATCATCTCATCCATTGCCCCATCAACTTTTGAAATGTCAATTTCTTTATAAGATGCTTTATTTCTATCTAACAATCTTTTCGCAGCATCACAATAATTGCAAAACGGACCAGTATAAATTGTGATTTTTTTCATAAACTATAAATAATCACCTTTTCGGATTTTGCTAGTAATTTCTTTTCTAGAATATTCAAATTTTTTTCTATGTTTGATGCTTTTTTGATTAACTCTTTTTCTCCACAATCTAAAGGAAGAGGGTTTTAAAGACCTTCTCATAATTTTAATTACATCAGACTCTCTATAACCAGTTTTTTTTTCAATTTCCTCAAAAGTGATCCGGTCGGCCCATGCCGCCCAAATGACCCAATCTGGATCTTCTTTATTTGGCTCAGGATTTTTGACTTTTGTAATAGGCCTGTGACCTTTTTTTTTCATATTTCTCTTATATTGAAAAAAAAATATAATGCATTTTTTTCAGGATCTGTTATAAGGGTTTTGATAGTCCTTTTAGGCCATCTTTAGCTCCCGGTTTTTTAGGACTATCTATAATTCGAAAAATTAAACAAATTTCCACTTTTTAGACAATTTAATAAAAATATAAATTGTGACAAATATACAACAAAATAACCTTAATTTTCCTTTTCTTTTACCTACAACCCAAACATGCACATTCATTTACTGTACTTAATTCATTTAAATGTTATGAATCCACATAATTTATAAATTATTTATTAACGTTAATAGGAAGATAATTATGAAAAAAATATTACTAGGTCTTGCTTGTGTATTAATTTACATAATGCCAGCTAATGCTGCGACCAAGTCAATTGGTATAACAGGAGTTTCTTCTACGATAGACTCTACAGTTACCGATGATATTGACTCTAATGGAACAATAGACACGACAAAAGAGCTCTCAAATGATATTGGATATGGTTCAATATTCTTTGAAGTTACTAAAGACGGTTCTGGACCAGGATCATTAACATTTGGATTAGATGTTGTCCCTGGATCTGCAGAGCTTGATGCTAGATCAACAACTCAGCAATCTACTAAAGCGAAAGCTGCAGGTGCTGCTCCTCAAACAACAGGTACTAACAAAGGTACAGTTGATTTAGATAGACACATAACTCTATATATTCAACCAGGTGTTACTTTGGATAATGGTGTAACACTTTTTGGTACTATCGGATATGTTAACGCAGATGTTGAAGCTGGTGTAACATCAATATCTTCAACTAATAAAACTGAGGATTTATCTCTTAACGGATTTAAAGTTGGTGCTGGGTTAAAAAAAGTTTTTGGAAACAGTTTGTTTATAAAAGCTTCATATAACGTAACAGATTATGATGATATATCTGTAACTACATCTAATAATACTAAAGTTACTGCTGATATAGATAACACTGCTTTTGAATTATCTATTGGTAAGCAATTTTAAATAAATTATTTAAAAAAATTTAAAAAAAACCCTCCTTTTCCGGAGGGTTTTTTTTTATTAATTTTTTCTATCCTTCTACTTACTTATAAAATAAAATTAAACTATGAAATTAGGCTTTATAGGTACAGGTAAAATAGCTTCATCAGTAATTATTGGAATTACTAAATCTTCAATAAAATATGAAAAGATATATATTTCTCAAAGAAATAGAAACACATCAAAAAATTTAAAAAAAAATTTTAAAAGAATAGTAATAGAAAAAAAAAACCAAGAAATTATAGATAAGAGTAATTGGGTTTTTTTATCAGTTACACCATCTGTAGGAAAAAAAATAATAAAAAATTTAAAATTTAGAAAAAACCAAATAATTATAAGTTTTATTTCTACTATCACATTAAAGGATCTTAAAAAGATGATTAAAATTAAAGCTGATATAGTAAGAGCAATACCTCTGCCTCCAATATCATTAAAAAAAGGACCTATCCCAATTTGTCCACCAAATAAGAAAGTAAAAAATTTTTTTAATAAAATTGGATCAACTATAGAAATTAAGAATGAAAAGTTATCAATTAATTTTTGGTCTATTTCAGGAATGATGGCTTCTTATTATGAAATATTAAAAGTAATGAGTGAATGGTTAGTCAAGAAAGGTGTAAAAAAATTAGATGCTCAAAAATATATTACCACGTTATTTCTAGCTTTATCTGAAGATGCAGTAGTTCAGTCAAAAAACGAATTAAAATTTTTAGTAAAGGAATCTCAAACTCCTAAAGGATTAAATGAGCAAGGTTTAAAAGAAATGAATAAAAAAGGGGTTTATAAATCAGTAATTAATACTTTGAATCTTATCCATAAAAGATTAAACAAGTAATCGATGTCTGATAACATTTTAGAAATTAGTAATTTATCAAAATATTTTGGAGGTCTAGCGGCAGTTTCTAACTGTTCTATAAAGGTGAAGAAAGGAACTATCACAGGTATTATTGGACCTAATGGATCTGGTAAAACAACTTTATTCAACTTAATAGCTGGTAATTTAAAATCATCAGCTGGAAATGTTATGTTTAATAATGAAAATATAACAGATGTACCTTCATATGAACTATTTTCAAAAGGATTACTTAGAACTTTTCAAATAGCACATGAGTTTACAAATTTGTCAGTTTTAGAAAATTTAATGATGGTTCCAGGTAATCAATCTGGAGAAAAAATAATGAACGCACTGTTTAAGCCATCATTAGTTGCGAAAGAAGAAAGTCAAATAAAAGAAAAAGCCATAGAGGTAGTAGATTTTCTTAATTTAAGTCACTTAAAAAATGAGTTAGCTGGAAATTTATCTGGAGGACAAAAAAAATTATTAGAGTTAGGCCGAACAATGATGGTTGATGCAAAATTAGTTTTACTTGACGAAGTAGGTGCAGGAGTAAATAGAACTTTACTGAAAGATCTTGGTACTGCAATAGAAAAGCTTAATAAAGAAAAAGGTTATACTTTTTGTATGATTGAGCATGATATGGACTTTATAGGAAGATTATGTGACCCAGTAATTGTTATGGCAGAAGGCTCAGTTCTTTTTGAAGGTTCAGTAGAAGATGCAAAAAAGAATGAAAAAGTTATTGAGAGTTATTTAGGAAGAGGATCAAAATTAAAAGGTAATTAATTATGGCATTCTTTGAAGGGAACAACATGACCGGTGGATATGGAAAAGGTCCCGACATTATCAATTCATGTTCTGTAAATGTAGATAAAGGAGAGATAGTCTCGATTCTTGGACCTAATGGAGCAGGAAAGTCAACTGCCATGAAAGCAATGTTGGGTTTATTAAACTTAAAAAAAGGATCAATTAAAATTGACGGAAAAGATATTTCAAATCTTTCACCACAAGATAGAGTAAAAGAAGGAATTTCATTTGTACCCCAAAATAAAAATGTATTTGCAGGTATGACTGTTGAAGAAAATTTAGAAATGGGGGCATTCTTAGTAAATAGTGATTATGAATCAATTTTAGATGAAATTTATGATCTATTCCCAATACTTAGAGAAAAAAAAAATCAGTTAGTTGGCGAATTATCAGGAGGACAAAGGCAGCAAGTTGCACTTGGAAGAGCATTAATGATTAAACCTTCAGTTTTAATGCTTGATGAACCTACTGCAGGTGTTTCACCAATAGTAATGGACGAATTGTTTGATCACATAGTTAAAGTAAAGAGAACAAATGTTGCAATTTTGATGGTTGAACAAAATGCAAAACAAGCATTAAGTATTTCTGACAGAGGATATGTTTTGGTTACAGGTGAGAACCGATATTCTGGTACTGGAAAAGAATTATTAGAGGATCCAAGGGTAAGAAGCTCTTTCTTGGGTGGTTGATATGGATTTTATAAACGCAATTATACTTTTATTAAATTATATTTTTGTTCCAGCACTAGCTTATGGCTCTCAACTAGCTCTTGGTGCAATTTTTGTGACATTAATTTATGGAATATTAAGATTTGCAAACTTTGCTACGGGAGACATGATGTCTTTTGGAACAATGTTTACAATTTTATTTACATGGTATTTTCAATCAGTTGGTATTGGTCTTGGAGTATTGCCCACAGCATTATTAGCAATTCCTTTTGCGGTAATTTTTATGATAGGTTATATGCTTTTAATTGATAAATTTGTTTTTAAATATTACAGAGCAAGCAAGAGCCCTCCAGTTCAATTAGCAATGGTTAGTATCGGTGTAATGTTTGTAACTCAAGCAGTAGTTAGAATAATAATAGGACCTTCTGATAGAAGATTTTTTGATGGTGAAAAGTTTCTAATTAGAGCTGGGGAGTTTAAAGATATGACTGGCTTAAATGAAGGGCTGGCAATTAAGTCAACTCAAGTTATTACAATTTTTGTAACCATTATTCTTGTTTCTATTCTTTTTTGGTTTTTGAATAAAACTAAAACTGGAAAAAGCATGAGAGCTTATTCTGATAATGAGGATTTGGCATTACTTTCTGGTATTGATCCAAAAAAAATTGTAATGATAACTTGGATCATAGCTGGAATTTTAGCAACAATTGGAGGAGCCCTTTATGGTTTAGACAAAAGTTTTAAACCTTTTACATATTTTAATAATATGCTTCCAATATTTGCTGCTGCAATTGTTGGAGGAATAGGAAATCCTTTTGGTGCTTTCTTAGGAGGCTATGTAATTGCTTTTTCAGAAATACTTTTAACATATGCCTATAAGAAATTTTTTATGTATATTTTACCAGAAAGTATGGAGCCAGATGGTTTAGTACAATTGCTTTCAACTGATTACAAGTTTGCAGTATCTTTTTCCATATTAGTAATTGTATTGTTATATCGACCATCTGGAATATTTAAAGGAAAGGTATTGTGAGAAAAAACTTAAATGTAATTGCAGCTTACAGCATTATGATGGGATTGATTATCCTTGTAGGGATATTTCAGTCTTGGAATATTGCTTTATCAATATTTAACCTTTGTTTGATTTCAGCTGTAATGACAATGGGTGCAAATATTCAATGGGGTTATGCCGGTCTTATTAATTTTGGTATCATGGGTTATACAGCATTAGGGGGTTTAGCAGCAGTTTTAATTTCAGTAAATCCAGTTCAAGAGGCTTGGAGTGCCGGTGGTCTGAATATTTTATTTAGTCTATTCCTTATTTTAGGAATGGTATTAGCGGTTAGATATGTTTTAAAGAAATTTGAAAAATCAAAAACAAGAACTTATATTATTGCTACAATTATAATTTTAGGAATTATTATTGTACGTTTTGTATCTGAGCCAGGAATTGTAGCAATAGAGGAAGTAGATCCTGCAAAAACAGGTTTCTTAGGAGGTTTTGGTTTACCAATTATTTTTTCTTGGGTAGTGGGGGCTTTATTTGCAGGTGGATTGGCTTTTGTAATAGGTAAAGTTGCTTTAGGTTTAAGAGCTGATTACCTGGCAATAGCTACTTTGTTAATATCAGAAATAGTAATAGCAATTATTAAACATGAGGATTGGCTGACCAGAGGTGTAAAAAATGTAATCGGATTAAAGCGTCCAGCACCTTATGAAGTAAATTTACAACAAACAGATTGGTTCATTAATTTAGTTGAAAAATTTAACTCAAGTAAATTGAATTTAATCTCAGACTTTGCTGAAAGACAAGCTGCTCTAAACCAATTTGTAATTGAGGGGTCATCAGTTTTTGTAAAGCTTTGTTATTCAGGACTATTTTTGATAGTTGTGATCATTCTTTTAATTCTTACTCAAAAAGCTCTTTATTCTCCTTGGGGAAGAATGATGAGAGCTATTCGAGATAATGAAGAAGCTGCAAATGCGATGGGTAAAAATGTAGTCAAACAACATTTATTAATTTTTGTTTTAGGATCGGCGATAGTTGGAATTGCTGGAGCAATGTTAGTAACTCAAGACGGATTATTTACACCAGGAAGTTATAGACCAATGAGATATACTTTTTTAATTTGGGTAATGGTTATTGTTGGTGGAAGTGGAAATAATTTTGGAGCAATCCTTGGTGGCTTTGTAGTTTGGTTTTTATGGATTGAGTCAGCACCTATTGGACTATATTTAGTTAATTTAACAACAGCTGGTTTAGCTGATACTCATTTTTTAAAAATACACTTAATTGAAAGTGTTCCTTATTTTAGATTTTTAATGATGGGAATAGGGCTATTATTAATTATGAGATATAGACCAAAGGGTATACTTCCTGAGAAAATAGAAATAAAATAAAATTATGAAATATATTATTACAGGCGCAGCTATAGCTTGGGCTTTATATATGGCTGATAAATATTTATTTTTTTAAAAAAAAACCCCCAGCATTAATTTGCTGGGGGTTTAAATTTTAAGATAAATTATCTTTGTTTTTTAGTTTTAAATTTTCCGCCTTTAACTTCTTGTTCTAAGAAAGAACCTTCAGCTTCACCGACGCTAGTAAAAGTAACTCCAGTTGCACCTTCGTAGTCAACTTTCTTACCTTTAGCTAATAAATCTAAACCTTTTTTAAGCTCACCTGGGTAAATTTTTGTTCCAGGACCGTTAGCAACATCCATTACATTTTTTGCAATAGATGCTCTATCAGCTGAATTACCTGCTTGCATTGCTAAAACAATTAAAGCAGCAGCGTCATAAGACTCACCAGTGTATGGTCCAGAACTATCTATGTTTGCAGCACTTGCGACTTTAGAAAATACACCAGCACCTTTTCCAGTTGATCCCGGCATTGAGCCGAAAGATTTTTTAAGATCTTTTCCAAATGTATCAACCAATGATTGACCGATCATACCATCTGATAAAATAAATCTATCAAATGCACCTGAGTCCAAAGAAGCTTGGATAATTCCTTTACCACCTTGGTCAAGATAACCGATTACAGCTACTGCATCGCCACCCGCTGAAGCAAGAGTTGCTACTTCAGAGGAGTAGTCTGCTTTTCCATCTTCGTGAGCGTTAACAGTTGTTACTTTGATACCATGGGCCTCGACAGCTGCTTTATAAACATCTGCTAAACCTTTTCCATAGTCGTTATTTGTGTAAGTAATAGCAACACTTTTCACTTTTCTATCTTTTGTTATATCAGCTAAAATTTGACCACCTCTTGCATCTGATGGTGCAGTTCTAAAGAAATATCCTTTATCATCTAAGGTAGTTAAACCTGGCGATGTAGCTGAAGGCGAAATCATTACTACACCATTTGGTACAGCAACATTAGAAGCTATTGCTCCTGTTACACCTGAACAGTCAGCACCCATGATTGCAGCCACACCTTGTGAAATAACTCCTTCAGCTGCTGCTGTAGCTGCTGCCGAGTCTACACATGTTGAGTCTGCTCTAACG
>CVSM01000073.1 GCA_001180065.1 Candidatus Pelagibacter communis | reverse complement strand
GGTAAATATGTTTTAGTGGGTGGATTTACTTTTTTTTTAATTAAAGGTTTATTTTGGTTAATCATTTTTTTTGCTGCTGGTTTTAGTTTGATAAATTTTGGATCATAAAATATAATTTATCAAAAAAAAGAAATAATTATAAAAAATATGGTTACATTACTAGAAAAAACTTCAGACAAACTAGTAAAGGCATTTATTAAAAAAAAGATAATTGCTCCGTTGCCCAAAAGATTCACAAAAAAACTTACAGATGCAAATAAATTTAGATTACTTTGTGAGAGCAAAGTTAGTAAACCAGTAATTGGTTATAAAGCTGGTGGCACAGCTATACCTGTAATGAAAAAATTAAAAGAGAAAGAACCATTTTATGCCTCAATATATAAAGATAACTTTTTGAAAAGTGGTAAATCAGTAAAAATCAGTAAATCTACTTTTGGTATTGAGTTAGAGGTATGTTATTTAATAAAAAAATCTTTTTTTAAAACAAAAGGAGCCGTATCTAAAAAAAATATTTCAAAGTTTATTTCTCATATGGCACCATGTATTGAAGTCATTGGCTACAGACAAAGAAAAAAAGGAATATCCTCATTTGGGGATTTGTCTAGTGATTTTGGTGCCAATGTAAAATTTTTTATTGGTCAAAAGAAAAAATATAAAAAAATTAATATTGGAAATCTAAAAACAAATATCATGAATAAGAAAGGAAAACAAAACGTTCACGGAAATACTAGTTCTGTTTTTATTAATCCATTAAACTCTTTAAAGTTTGTTTTAAATCAAATTAAAAAAAATAAAGTAAATCTTGACAAAGATTTTTATGTATTTACGGGATCTACTGTGGGTGTTGTTCCTATCAGTAAAGGTCTCTATAAAGGAAAAATCGATAAAATTGGAACTGTAAAAGCAGTAATCAAATAAAAAAATGAAAACATTAATACTTTTAATTCTAGTAATTGTTATTGGTTGGGTACTATTCAGGCCTTTTAGTAAAAAAGAGCTTGATAGATATAATAATAAAAATTGGCCAGATATAAATTTATAAAGTGGTATATAGCCAATAAAACTAATACTAATTAATCTAGCTCAAATTCTTTTGTATAATCTTTTTTTAAATTAACATCTTGTTTTGATTTATCTAAAATACAATTTCCAATTACCAAATAATCTAATTCTGTTCCCATAAAACAATTAAAAGCATCTGTAGGGGTATTTACTATTGGCTCACCCCTCACATTAAAAGATGTGTTGACTATTACAGGGCAACCAGTTTTTTCTTTAAATCTTGTGATTAAATCATAATAAGGTTTATTTGTTTCTTTGTTAACTGTTTGTATTCTTGCAGAATAATCAACATGAGTTATCGCTGGTATCTCAGATCTTTTAATGTTTAACTTATCTATACCAAAAAGC
>CVSM01000072.1 GCA_001180065.1 Candidatus Pelagibacter communis | reverse complement strand
TGGAGGAAGTCCTTGGGGAACACCCCCAGGAGGTGGAAGTGGTAATGGCTCAGGAAGAGGCCCAACACCTCCAGATGTAGAGAAAATCATCAGAGAATTTCAAGAAAAAATAAAAAAATTTCTACCTGGTGGTAGTTCTTCAGGAGGAAAGCAAGCAATTTTAGTTTTATTAATTTTAGGTTTTATTTGGTTAGCTAGTGGTCTTTATAGAGTATTACCAGATGAACAAGGGGTAGTTCTAAGATTTGGTAAGTTTGTAAAAACAACCCAACCAGGATTGAATTATCACATACCCTTTCCAGTCGAGTCAGTACTAACGCCGAAAGTTACAAAAGTTAATAGAATAGATATTGGTTTTAGATCAGAAAGAGATAGTGGATTTTCTTCTTCAGGTGGAGTAGCAGATGTACCACAAGAAAGTTTAATGCTTACTGGTGATGAAAATATAGTGAATATAGATTTTTCAGTTTTTTGGGTGATTAAAGATGCAGGAAATTTCTTATTTAAAATTCAAGATCCAGAGGGAACAGTAAAAGCTGCAGCGGAAACTGCAATGAGAGAAGTTATAGCAAGATCTAATATTCAACCCATTTTGACAGAAGGTAGATCTGTGATTGAGACTGATACTCAAGAAATTATTCAAAAAATTTTAGATGAATATACTAGTGGTATTCAAATCACTCAGGTTCAAACACAAAAAGCTGACCCACCTGATCAAGTTATAGATGCATTTAGAGATGTACAGGCTGCAAGAGCTGACATGGAAAGATCTAAAAATGAAGCAGAAGCTTATGCTAACGATGTAATACCAAGAGCAAGAGGTGAAGCAGCAAAAATTCTTCAAGCCGCTGAGGCTTATAAAAAAGAAGTTGTTGCTAAAGCAGAAGGTGAAGCAAGTAGGTTTTTAGCAATTTATAATGAATACAAAAATGCAAAATCTGTAACTCAAGAAAGAATGTATCTTGAAACTATGGAAAAAGTATTAGCTGATATTGATAAAGTTATTATTGAGAAAAATGCTGGTTCTGGAGTGGTTCCTTATTTGCCTTTGCCAGAATTAAAAAAGAAAGTAACTAATTAAATGAATATGGGAAAAATTATTGTTGGAATTTCAGTTGCAGTAGCTGCAACATTATTTTTTTCAATTTTTATAGTTAAAGAAGTAAATCAGGCAATAGTTCTTCAGTTTGGTGATCCAAAAAGAATAATTTCAAAACCAGGATTAAACTTTAAAATTCCATTTATACAAAACGTTGTATTTTTAGATAAAAGAATATTAAATTTAGATACACCACCCGAAGAGGTCATCGCATCTGATCAAAAAAGACTAATTGTGGATGCTTTTGCAAGATTTCAAATAATTGACCCTTTAAAATTTTACATCTCAGTTGGAAATGAAAGAGTTGCAAGATCAAGATTAGCCACAATTATAAATTCAAGAATAAGAAATGTTTTAGGTCAACAAGAATTACAAACTCTTTTATCAGAGGATAGAACTAAGCAAATGGCCTTAATTCAGGAAGGAGTTAACAACGAGGCTGAGAACTTTGGAATAAAAATTGTTGATGTGAGAATTAAAAGAGCGGATCTTCCTCAAGCAAACAGTGATGCAATTTTTAGAAGAATGCAGACTGAAAGGGAGAGAGAAGCGAAAGAATTTAGAGCAAAAGGTGCAGAGATGGCAGTTACAATAACCTCCACAGCT
>CVSM01000071.1 GCA_001180065.1 Candidatus Pelagibacter communis | reverse complement strand
GAATGATCACGTATGGAGAAGTATGCCACATCATGGTATGACTCCACACACTTCCGGAACATCTTTAACTGCGCAATCAAGATATGCTGATGGAGTAAGAGAAATACTAGAATGTTTCTTTGAAGGTAAAGAAATCAGAAATCAATATCTAATTGTAAAAGATGGTCAGCTAGCTGGTATGGGTGCACACTCATATAGTAAAGGGTCAGCTACAGGAGGCTCAGAAGAAGCTGCTAAATATAAGAAAAAATAATTTTATATATTAAATTAAAGCGGTTTATATTGTTATAAACCGCTTTTTTTATGAATAAAATAAATTGGAATTTTGATAATACATACTTTAATTTATCTGAACCTTTCAGAGAAAAAATAAATCCATCTCCAGTAAAAAAACCTGAAATAATTTTACTTAATAATGATTTAGCTAAATTGTTAAATTTAGATTTTTCAAAAATAAGTAATAGTGAATTATCCAATATTTTTTCAGGAAATTTATTACCTGCTGGGAGCAATTCCATAGCCCAAGCATATGCTGGACATCAGTTTGGTCATTTTACAATGCTTGGAGATGGAAGAGCAATTTTATTAGGAGAGCATGTTTCTCAGTCAAATAAAAAATATGATATACAATTTAAAGGTTCTGGTAAGACTGCATTTTCCAGAAATGGTGACGGACGCGCAGCATTAGGGCCAATGTTAAGGGAGTATATTATTAGTGAGGCTATGAATGCGTTAAAAATTCCTACCACTCGTAGCTTAGCAGTAGTGAAAACTGGTGAATTAATTCAAAGAGAGAAGGCTTTACAAGGTGCAATACTCACTCGAGTTGCGTCTAGCCACATTCGGGTAGGTACATTTCAATATATCGCTGCAAGACAAAAAAATGATGAATTAAAAACTTTGCTAGATTACACAATTGATAGACATTATCCTGAAATAAAAAATTCGAATAATCAGGCCTTAGATTTATTAAATCGTTTAATTGAAAGACAGTGTGATTTGGTAGTAAATTGGATGCGTGTAGGTTTTATTCATGGTGTAATGAATACTGATAACATGACAATTTCTGGAGAAACGATCGACTATGGCCCCTGTGCTTTTATGGATACTTATGATCCTAAAACAGTTTTTAGCTCTATTGATCAAAATGGGAGGTACGCATACTGTAATCAACCTGGTATAACAAAATGGAATTTAGCAAGGTTTGCAGAATGCTTAATTCCATTTTTTGAAAGAGACCAAAAAAAAGCTATTCAAATAGCCACTGAAACAATAAATGATTTTGAAAAAAAATATGAGGAAAAATGGATGAATATGATGAGAAATAAATTGGGAATATCAGGTTTAGATAATAAAGATAAGCCTTTGATTTTAGATCTATTAACTTGGATGCATGAAAAAAAGGCAGATTATACCAATACTTTTTGTCACTTAATGAATCTTGATCCAAAAAAAGAAAAAATATTTGAAGATAGTAAATTTATAGACTGGAAAAAGAGATGGAAAGAACGATTATTAAAAAACGATAATAACCAAATTAAAAGTAAAGAATTAATGAAAAATAATAATCCATTAGTCATACCAAGAAATCATAAAATTGAAGAAGCCTTAGAAGCTGCTGAGCTAAATGATATGGAGCCAATTAATAAAATTTTAGAGATTTTGAAAAATCCTTACGATAAACAAAGTGAAATTATTGATTATCAGTATCCTTCTAAATCGAGTGAAAAGTACCAAACGTTCTGTGGAACCTAATAATTAAAGAACATATGGTTCTGTTCTTGCTTTTTTACCTAAGACTCTTTCTACAGCCATGTTTGAAATATCAATAGACTGGTAAGCTCCTGTTGTAATTAATTCTGTCAAGGCTCTACCAATTCCAGGTGCTTGCATTAAACCTCTTCCTGTAAAACCTGTAGCTAGATAAACATTTTCAAATTTTGGGTGCTTTCCAACAACTGCATTATTATCAAGCCTATTGCAATCATAATAACCAGCCCACCCTCCTGTTAATTTTAACTCTTCCATAGCTGGTATTCTTTTTGCTAACGCTGGCCACACAAGTTCCTCAAAATCATCCCAAGCTGGCTCTAAATCTTCAGCATCAAAAACGGACTTTGGAGATCCTGCCAAATATTCTTTTCCTTCAGGTCTCCAATATACTCCTGTAGTTAAATCTCCTGTCAAAGGCATTTCGGGAATATGTTTTGGACACTTAACTCTAAAAACTGTATGCTTTTGAGGTTCAACTGGAATATCCTCTAATAATTCCTTAGTCCAGCATCCTGCAGCTGAAATAATTGTTTTCGCTTTTATCTCAGAAAGTGATTTTACCTCACCTTTTGTAAATTCAGCACCAAGCTCCATAGCTTTACTTTTCAAGGCACTATGAAACATGAAAGGATCTATCCAACCCTCACTTTGATTATCGGTAAATGTAGCAGTTTCTATTCCATCACTGTTAATATAAGGAAAAAATTTTTTTAATTCTGATCCTTTTATATTTTTTGTTCCTGCGTCACATGCTTTATGATTTTCTAAAGCCTTATATTGCTCTTCAGCATGCTCAGGTCCAAACATTAACAAATATCCGTTAGTAACCATACTCGCAGTAGGTTTAGGATTTTTTTCTGTTTTTAATAATTCAGGTATTTGAAAAATAAACTCCCTTGCAAATTTACCTAACAAAATATTTTCTATTTGAAAAAACTGTCTTCTAAAACCACCTAGAGATAAAGGGAACGAGGCTTTTTTGTATGAAGGATCTCTCTCTATTACCTTAACTTTTCTACCTTCTTTTGCGAGAAAATAGGCTGTTGCAGTACCGATAATTCCACCTCCAACTATTACAACATCATCCATTTCAATTTAGAATAAATAAGTTAAAATTTAGAAATAGTGCATAGCAACTCCAAAGTAAATAGGGAATCATTAAGTAAGTGCTTACATAATT
The DNA here is from genome assembly GCA_001180065.1 of Candidatus Pelagibacter communis. Classification (GTDB taxonomy): domain Bacteria; phylum Pseudomonadota; class Alphaproteobacteria; order Pelagibacterales; family Pelagibacteraceae; genus Pelagibacter; species Pelagibacter ubique_G. Next base: position 10,228 of record CVSM01000071.1, on the reverse strand, counting down.
GACACGTTTAAATTTTAAAATAAGAATAATTATTAAAATAATTAGAATCATTAATATAATTAAAGCTGTAAAAATTTGATGCAGACCAAAAAAAACAATACTCCAAGTTGTATTTAAAACTATATTTATAAAATAAATATAAACGGTTCTCATCTCTCTGTTCTTACTGTGCCAGTAAAACCAAATAGCTAATGTCATCATTAGATATAGAGTTGTCCAAACAGGAGCAAAAACCCAATCTGGTGGGTTATAATTAGATTTTATTAACTTGGAATACCAAGGCTCTTTTAAATTTATTGTTACTATTCTCCCAATAAACGACGCAGAAAAGGTAATAATAAAGAAAAGAGTAAATGATATAAATTTGTTTTTTAACATATTAGTATTATACATCACTATATTATGAATAAAAAAACTATTTGGATCACTGGTGGAAGCACAGGTATCGGTAAAGCTCTTGCGCTAAAGTTTGCAAACAAAGGTTGGAATGTAGCAATTTCAGCAAGAAGAGAAAATTTGCTTCAAGAAATTTCTAATAACCATGAAAATATCCATGGATTTCCAGTCGATGTCACCGATAAGATTAAGTGTAAACAGACTTTTGAACAAATTAGAAATAAATTTGAAAATATAGACATATGTTTTTTTTCAACTGGAACTTGGGATCCAAAAAAAGAAAAGGATATAGATGTTGAACAAATAGAAAATGTTTTTAGAGTAAATTTTTTTGGAACATTAAATAGTATTAAAGCCGTTGAAAAATATTTTAAAAATAGAAAGATGGGTACTATAACTATCGTTTCATCTATAGCTGGATATAGAGGATTACCTAATTCGACTGGGTATGGTCCTTCAAAATCAGCTTTAAATAATTTAGCTGAAAGTTTATATTTTGATTTTAAAAGATCAAATGTGCGTGTGTGTTTAGTATCACCAGGATTTATAAAAACACCAATGACAGATAAAAATGATTTTAAAATGCCTTTTTTAAAGACTACTGATTATGCTGCTGAAAAAATTTATGATGGATTAGTAAACAAAAATATTTTTGAAATTCATTTTCCTAAATCTCTTACTTTAATACTAAAAATTTTGAGTTTTTTACCAAGTTCAATATACTTTAGTTTAGTTGGTAAAATGACAAAATATCAAAAGAAAAATTAATCCTTAACAAATACCACTGTCAATTCGGCAACTTTAAAGCCAAATTTAGTCATAGTTGCTCTATTAATTGCTACTCTGTCGTCTTGTTTAAATATCCAATCATCAAATGTGATTTTCATCTCTCTACCTTTTACGGGTACCAAAAGAACATATTCGAATTTAAACGCAGGTCCATAAGAGTAACCTTTTGCTTTTCCAACGACATCTCCTGCTGTTCCTTCATAATTATTGTCATCAATTTTAGTTATTTGCCACTGCCTTGTTTGTATCTCACCATCATCCCAATTAAATTTTTCATCGAGTATAAGTTGTTTTCCATCCCATTTTCCATTTAGATCGGCAGAAAATTGTCTGATAACTTTACCAGATCTATTTTGGAGAACACCCCAAGCTTTCACTTCTCCAGATAAATATTCTTCAATTATTAATCTCGGTTCTTTATTTTTAAAATCCTCAGGTTTCATAGTGCTATTTGTCGAACAACTTGTAATTAAGATTAAAGAAATTATCAATAAAATTGATTTAAGAACTTTTATATTCATCATAATTTTTATTTATTTTGTATTGAAAATTGAATTAGATCTATATTTTTAGACTTAAAGCCTGCCTCACAATAAGAAAGATAAAATTCCCACATTCTTTTAAAGGTTAGGTCAAATCCTTGTTTTTTAATTAAATCCCATTTTTTGTTAAATTCATTTTTCCAAATAGCCAATGTATTTGAATAATGATCCGCATAAGATTCGTAAGACTTAATGGTCAAACCATTTTCTGAAACATATTTATTGATACTTCCTTTATTTGGTAAAAAACCTCCAGGGAAAATATATTTTTGGATAAAATCTTGCTTATTTTTATATCTATCAAAAAGGTTATCATCAATAGTAATTGCCTGAATAGCTGCGCTACCATCATTTGATAAGTTATTTTTGATTGTTCTAAAGTAGCTTTCTAAATAATTTTTACCGACAGCCTCTATCATTTCAATAGATGCTATTGAATTATACTTATCTTTTAAATCCCTATAGTCTTTGATCTCAATATTTACTTTTTCATTTAATCCACATTTGTGAATTCTTTCTTTAGCATATTCAAATTGCTTTTTTGAAATTGTAATACAGTCTAATTTTACATCATATTTTTTTCCAAGATATTCAGCAAATCCACCCCAACCACAACCTATCTCTAAAACTTTATCACCAATCTTAGGTTTGATTAAATCTATCAATTTTTGATATTTATTATTTTGAGCATCTGATAAATCACTATTTTTTTCATCAAATATTGCACTTGAGTAAGTTAATGTTTTGTCAAGCCAAAGTGAAAAAAATTCATTACCCAAATCATAATGTTTTGAGATATTTTCTTTACTTCTCTTTTTTGTATTTTTAATAAATATATTCTTTATAAAATTTAAAAATGGGAAGTCTAAAACTCCAGAAAATTTATGTATCTGTTTTATATTTCTTGCTGTTACTTCAATTAAATTGGATAAATTATCAGTTTCAAAATCATTTTTCATATAAGACTCCGCAAAACCTACACTCCCACCCTTAATTAAATTAAAAGTAAAGTTTGAATTTTTAATTTTTATATTAGCTTTTAAAGTATCATTGGGATCACCAAACTTGTAAACTTCACCATCGTGGTTAACAAGCTCTAAATAACCAAATTGAATATTTTTCAAAATATTAAAGACTATTTTGTCAGATAAAATTTTTATATTCATCAGTTTTCAAATGTAATATTATTTTTAATTTTAAACTTTCTTTGAATAATTTTAATTCCTTTAGTCCATAATTTAAACGCTTCAAAATGTATCGCAGAGATTATTTTAAAGGTCATAAGCGGGTGTTTTAGATAGGATTTTATTAACTCTTTGGTGTTAAAATTTACTCTTTTACCATCTTGTGAGGCATATAAAATTTTTTCATCCAATTGATATTGATCAATAATAATGGATATCTTTTCACCAGGTTTTAAAATTCTAAAAAAATAATTACAATTCATTTCTATAAATGGTGAAACGTGAAATTTTTTTGAACAGTTATGTTCAAAAAATTTTGCATTATCTTCTACTTTAAATATATAGGTATGTTGTTCTCCAAAAGTATTTTTAACCTCATATAATATAGAAATTAATTTATCACTTGAGTCATAGATAAAAAAGACACTAAGTGGATTAAATACATACCCAAATATTCTTGGGTAACATAAAAGTTTAATTTTAATATCTTCTGAATTTATATTGTTTTCTTTTAAATTTTTTTTTACCCATTGAATTAGTGATGATCCGTCTCTATCTCCATGATCTTTCTCATAAAAACTTATTAGATTAAATTTATTAAATGAAAAAAATTTTATCTTTTTGTCTAGCTCCTCTAACTCATATAAGTCTATCAATAATGAAAAAATATTATATTTAAAAAAATGTATTTTTGGTTTAAATCTTTTATGAATAACAGTGCCGTTGTATATTGAACTAGTCATTTAAGTTTTTGAGCATTTCAATAGATGATTTTATGCCATCCTCATGAAATCCGTAACCAAAATAACTCCCACAGAACAATAAATTTTCTTTGTTTTGAATATTTTTTAAATTTTTTTGATTATCTAAAGCTGCTTGATCATAATATGGATGTGTAAATTTGATTTTTCTGAAAATTTTTTCTTTTGAGATATTTTGTAAAGGATTTAAAGTTAAAAAAATATTTTTTTCATTTTTTAAATTTTGAAGTCGGTTTAACCAATAGGTAAGTGAGCTTTTGTTAAGATGTTTTGGATTAACAAAAGAGTTCCAAGAAGACCATACTTTTTTATTTTTTGGCATTACGTTCTCATCAGAGTGTAAAACAGCGAGATTTTCTCTATAATTAAAGTTTGATAATATTTTTTTTTCTTGATCTGATGGTTTATTTATTAAAGCTAAAGCTTCATTAGCGTGAGTTGCTAAAACAACTTTATCATAATCAAAAAATTCGTTGTTACCACCATAATAAATCTGCACTCCTGTCGAAATTCTTTTAATAGAATTAATTTCATAATTTTTATAATACTCTCCACTAATTTTTGGTAAGACTTTATCAACATAATTCTTACTTCTTTTTGCAACAGTATACCATTGTGGTCTTTTACTTAATTTGAATAGACCATGATTTTGAAAAAATTTTAAGAAGAAACTCATTGGCATTTTTCCTGCCTCAAAAGGTGGCATAGACCAGATTGCTGAAACCATTGGTATAACATGATAATTCATAAAACTTTTTGACCATTTATTTTTTTTTAAAAATTCGTTTAAAGTTATTTTTTCATCAAGTTTTGAAATTTTATCACATGATTTATAAAATTTTATTATATCAAAAAACATTTTGATAAATTCAATGTTTAATAAGTTTGATTTGTTAGAAAACATGCCGGATAAACCCTTGCCACAATATTCAAAATTAGTTTTATCAACAGATACAGAAAATGACATATCGCTTTTTTCAATTTCCACATCTAATTCTCTAAAAAAATTAATTAAATTTGGATATGTTTGATGATTAAAAACTATGAAACCGACATCCACTGAAGTTTTTTTGCCTTCTGATATAATTTCAACAGTATAAGCATGACCTCCAAAATGATCCTCTTTTTCAAAAAGATCAACATGATGATTTTTTGAAAGATAATACGCGGCACTTAATCCTGAAATACCTGAACCAATTACAGCAATTTTCATTGTTTATAGTAAGAAACTTTTTTTTTACTCTTTGTTAAAAGAGAATAGAATTGTAGTAATACAGCGAAAAGAATAATTGCACCTCCCAATAATCCGAAAATTGAAGGTCTCTCACTCACAAATAAAAATGCCCAAAGAGGTCCTAAAATAGATTCTGATAGCATAATAATACCCACTAGCGCTGAAGGCGTTGTTCTAGCTCCAATAGTAATAAAAATGAAACCAAAACCCACCTGAAAAAACCCAGCCAAAAATCCCAAAAAAATATCATGAAGAGAAATCATTATCTTCGATGAAAGTAAAAATCCAATTAAACAAGAACTTACTCCTGCTACAAATTGAGCTGGAACCATATCTACTGTTGGATATTTTCTGACAATCATTATTAGGACAGCAAAAGTAATTGGCATTGTGAAAGCAGCTAAATTTCCAGAGAGTTCCCCAGGTGTCAAAGAATTTCCAACCATAACTAAAACTCCAATCATTGCTAAAATGATTGAGGTTAAAGTCAAAGTATTAATTTTTTCTTTTAAAAAAATATATCCAAATAAAGCTAAAAATAATATTTGAAGAGATATTATAAAATTCGTATTTGCAACAGTGGTGTTATACATTGCAAAAACATAACCACAAAAACCAAATGAAAGAACAATTCCACCTATTACCCCTGCAAGTCCTGAGTCATAAAAAGATGTTAATGTCTTTTTTTTGTAAATAATTAACAAAAAAGCCAAAACCGTTAATGAAAAAAATAAGGACCTCCAAAATAAAATTTGCCATAATGTTGCGCCTTCAAAAGATTTGACTATAAGACCACCAAAACTAAGACTTAAAGCACCAAAAAAAATCAATAATGGACCAGGTAAATTTTTAATAAAACTCATTAAATTTGTGAAATTAAATTTTGTGTTTCTAACTCATACAACTTAAATAAAGTTTCTGCATCCTCTAATTCAATTTCTTGAAATTTAATTTTCGAACCTGGGGATAGTTGGACTAATTTGTCAATATCAGCGCTTATGACTACTCCAATTTTTGGATATCCTCCTATTGTACCATGATCTGATAACATAATAATTGGATTACCATCTGCAGGCACTTGTATCACTCCCTTCACTAATCCCTCAGATCTTATATTTGTTTCAACTACATTTTCAATTTTTGAACCCTCTAATCTCATACCCATACGATCCGATAATTTTGATACAAAAAAATCATCATTAAAAAATGATTTTACTCCTTTATCAGAAAAATAATTAAAGTTTGTACCTCTAATCACTCTAATTTTTTCAATTTTTGTATTCACAAAATTTAACTTTCTTTTCAATTGATTTGAATGAATATTCAAAATATTAAAATTTTGACCTGAGATAATTTTTTTACCGTTATTTGAACCAATATTAGCTTTTGTATTAATAGAGCAACTTCCCCACTGCAACTTTAAATCAAAGTCACCACTTATTGCGAGATAGCCATAAACAGATTTATTTGTAGAAATAATATCTATTATGTCTCCATCCTCTATTGAATAAGTTTCATAGCAAATACCAGTAATTTCATTTTTCCCTTTAATAATTTTAAATATGACATCTCCTGTAATAACAAAATTAATTTTATCTCCGTGAAATTTTATTAGTGGTCCCTGATAAGCAAATTCAATTACTGGATTATTAATTTTATTACCCAAAATACTATTCGATAACTGAAAATTCCTAGTATCCATAGCTCCGCTAGATGGTATTCCAATGTGATTGAGGTTTGTTCTTCCTGCATCTTGAAATGTTGTATTTATTCCACCTCTTAATATTTCAAAAAAATTATTCATTTAAATTCATTATATTCATTAATGGATATCTCCTTAAATATTACAATGTCCCCTGGATTGATTAGATTTGGTTTTTCATTTTTCGAAGTATCAAATATTTCTAAAGGCGTTTTTCCAATTATATTCCAGCCACCAGGACTTTCAAAAGTATAGATATTTGCAAATTGTTCAGTTAAACCTATTGATCCTTTTGGTACTTTTACTCTAGGTGTTTCTAATCTTGTTGTTCTCATATTTACATCGAGATCACCGAGAAAAGGCATTCCAGCAATAAATCCTGTCATATAACAAAAGTATTCTTTGTTAAAAAAATTTTGATAGATCATTTTTCTATCAATAGAAAGTTTTTCCTCCAATCTTTCGATATCTAAAGCAAAAGTTTTTTGACAACAGACTGGTATTTCAATTTTATTGGATAAATTTGATATTTTTTCACTCAAATTGATATTTTCAATAATTTTTTTTAAATCTTTATAATTGGTTTTCTTTAAATCAAAAGAGATGATTAATTTGTTATAAGAAGGGGTTATATTAGTTATACCATTAATATTTTTACTTTTAAGATCTTTAAAATATCTAATAACATTTGTATTTAATTCTTTATTAATGCTATTACCAAAATCACAGTACAAAGCTGCATCACCAAGATTTGATATATTTTTTATCATGTCATGTTATACTTAACAAATATGGCTTTTGAAATTAATATAAATTGTGATTTAGGTGAAAAATCAAAACTTCATTCTAATGAGAATGATCCAGATTTATTAAAAATTGTAAATTCAGCTAATGTAGCCTGTGGATATCACGCGGGAGACGAACAAACTATGACTGAAGTTATAGAAATTTCAAAAAGGAATGGAGTAAGTATTGGTGCACATCCATCATTTAATGATCCTGAAAATTTTGGAAGGGAAAGAATTAATTTATCTTCGACTGAAATTAAAAAACTTATAATTGATCAATATGAAATTTTGCAAAAAATCGCTTTAAAGTTTGGAGAAAATGTAACTCATATTAAACCTCATGGAGCATTGAATAATATGGCTTGTGAGGATATAGAGTTAGCAAAAATACTAGCAAATGTAATAAAAGATATTAGTAAAGACTTGATCTATTTAGTTCCGACTGGTTCAAAAATGCAAGAGGCTGCAAAAAAACTTGATATGAAAATTGCATGTGAAATATTCGCTGACAGAAATTATGAAGATGACGGTAATTTAGTTTCAAGAAAAAAACCCCATGCTCTAATTATAAATCCTGATGAGGCAAAAAAACATGTTTTAAATATGGTAAAAAATCAGGCACTTAATTGTCACAGCGGAAGACAGATACCTTGTGAAATAGACTCTGTATGTATACATGGAGATAATTCTAGTTCATTAGCTACGGCATTATCTATTAGAGATAATCTTTTAGAAAATGGACTTAAATTAACACCTTTAAATAAAATGGAGAAATTTAAAAATGATTAACAAATTTTTTACAAGTTTGCTTATAACTTTGATGATTACATCTCACGCTTATTCAGCAGGCTCTAGCGACAGCGGTTCATCAAAAACTAAAACACAATATGATATGGCTGTTACACATATTAAAGCTGCAAAAAATTTAGAGAAAAAAGGAAAGTTAGATAAAGCAAAACAAAAATATGAAAAAGCTCAAAAGTTATTAATTAAATCAAATAAAAAGAAACCAGATAATGCTGATACACTTAATTATTTAGGTTTTACAACTAGAAAACTTGGAGACTTTGAAAATGGTGAAAAGTACTACCTTCAGGGTTTAGCTATAGATCCAAAACATATAGGTATAAATGAATACTTAGGTGAGCTTTATGTAGCAACAAACAGACACAATCTTGCTGTCGAAAGGTTGGAAGTTTTAAGTGGTTGTAATTGTAAAGAATATGAGGATCTTAAAGCAATAATTGCTGGTGAGAAAATTTCAAAATATTAAAATTTAATGATAAAAAAAATAATTAATTTTTTAATAATAATTATTTTTTTCCAAGTAAATCAAAGTTTTGCATCAGATGAGATAAAACCTGGAAACGATGGAGTTGCAAGCATTGAACCAAAAACTTCTGTTGCAAAGCCCCCTTTAAAGTTAACTTCTTTCAAATCAGCAGAAAAAAGAATTATTAAAGCAAAAAAATACGATAAAAAAGGTAAAAAGAAAAAAGCACTAAAACTTTATGAGGAAGCTTTAGATTATCTTTATGAAGCCAACAAAATTGAACCTCTTGAACCAAGAATATTGAATTATTTAGGCTTAGCAAACAAAAAAATTGGAAAATTAGATGATGCTGAAATTTACTTAATAATGGGTTTAGAGATTGAGCCTGAGAATAACGAAATGAATAAAAATCTTGGCATATTGTATGTTGCAACTAATAGAATAGATGAGGCAAACGAAAGATTAAACATTTTAAATAAATGTAATTGCAAAGAATATTCTGAGTTAAATTCAATAATTAAAAATTCAAAATAATTTATTTAATTGAATTATGATAAATATCTAATATAGTAATTCTACTTTGCTTGAACAATCGCTCACAATTATTCAAATTATTTTTATTGATATTATCTTAGCCGCAGATAATGCAATAATAATTGGATTGATTGCAGCGAACTTTGCACCTAAAAACAGAAGACAAATTATTTTATGGGGTGTCGCAGGTGCTTTAGTATTTAAGATTGTATTTGCTTTATTTGCAACTTACTTATTTGAATTTTATTTTATTAAAATTTTAGGAGGTTTGCTTTTAATTTGGATTGTAAACGATTTGAGAAAAGATCTTTTTGAAATTAAAAAAGTTAAATCTCCAACAAAAAAATCTAAAGAGCCATCATATATCCAGAGTGTTTATAAGGTTTTATTTGCTGACATCACAATTAGTTTTGATAATGTGATAGGAGTAGTAGGAGCAGCCAAAGGAAATTTTAATTTAATGATTTTTGGACTAGTCCTTTCTGTTATTTTAACTGGAGCTATGGCCACATATCTTGCGAATTACATTCAGAAACACTTATGGATTGCCTATATAGGTCTTGGCTTTATTCTTCTAGTCGCAATTCAACTTGTGATTGGGGGATTAGTTGACTTAGATATATTATCAATCAATGAAGAATTTAGAAAATACTTTTAATTAGCCATAAATTACTAATTAAATAAGATAAATTGCTTGTTGAAAGTTCTTATAAATAAGATTTAATTTGGTTTTTATAAATTGTTAACAAATATAGAGGAAAATAATGAAAAAACTATTTATCGCTGCATTTATTTTTGTTTCTACTTTTACAACAAATGTTTTTGCAGAAATTAAAATGGGGATTATTTTAGGATTTACTGGTCCTATTGAGTCTCTTACGCCAGCTATGGCAGCATCTGCAGAATTAGCTTTTAAAGAAGCTTCAGACTCAGGCTCATTGTTAGGTGGAGAAACAATAACAGTCGTTAGAGCAGACTCAACATGTGTAGACTCGGCAGCAGCTACAGCAGCAGCTGAAGGAGTT
>CVSM01000070.1 GCA_001180065.1 Candidatus Pelagibacter communis | reverse complement strand
CCTGACTTTCAGTACCGCCAGCCCCAGCATGTATTTCAATGTAACAGTCAAGTGCATCAGCTTCATTTGATAAAAAACATTTAATTTCATTTTTTTTTACTACTCTTCTTAGTGATTTTAAATTTTCTAATAATTCATTTTGAAAGTTGATATTATTTTCATCTATAGCTAATTGATATAATTCATTGTAATCTTTTAGTTTTTGACTAGATTCTTTGAATGAATTTATCAAATCTTCAAATAATTTTTTTTCTTTAAGAACAATTTTTGAGTTTGATTTATTTTGCCAAAAATTTACATTAAGTATTTCTTTGTCATATTTTTCTAATTTTGAAAAAATATCATTCTTTTCAAAGATACTCCTTAACTCTATTGTTAATTTTCTCTATTTCTTTCTTATAATTTATAAATTTATCATCCATTAATAAAACTTTAATATATTATTGGTGTCTAATCTATCACTATTTGAATATAGTACTTTTCCATCAATAACATTTTTACTTTTATAGGCCTCGACTATCGTATCCTTTGAGGAAAACTTTGCTTTTTGTCCTGTTAAGGGATCAACTACCATCATTGTTATTCCATCAGCAACTTTAAAAGGTCTCGCATCATATTTTTTAACAGCTTTCCTTACGAAACTTGAAAAAATTGGAAGAGCAGTTTTTGATCCAGTTTCATATTTTCCTAAAGGTTTTGGATTATCCATTCCTACATAAACTCCAATTACTAAATTAGATGTGAATCCAATAAACCAGGCATCATTATTTTCATTTGTTGTTCCTGTTTTTCCAGCTAGGTTTAATTTTAATTTTTTTAATTTTTTTCCAGTACCTCTTTTTATCACTCCCTCTAATAATGAAGTAATTTGATAAGCTGTTTCAGGTGAAAAAACCTGTTTATAATTATCTTTGATTTGAGGAAACTCTTTACTTGTGTATGAAATTTGATCACAATTAATACAGGATCTTTTTTCATTATTTAAAATTGTATTTCCCTCACTATCTTGAATTCTATCAATCAAAACGGGTTTAACTAATTTACCTTTATTCACAAAAGCAGAGTAAGCAGATGTTAATTTTAATAAAGTAGTTTCATTAGAACCAAGAGAAATAGACAATAATTCCTCAGGATTTTCATAAATTCCTAATTCTTCAGAAAATTTTGCAATTTTTTTTATTCCTAAATTTTGCGCAATTCTAACAGTCATTAAATTTCTAGACTTTTCAAGACCCGCTCTTAAAGTTGAGGGCCCATAAAATTTTTTTCCATAATTTTCTGGTTTCCACAATTTGAGATCATAACCTTGCTCTAAAACTAATGGCGCATCTAAAACTAGTGATGTTGGGGTATAGTTATTTTCTAATGCAAGAGCATAAACGA
>CVSM01000069.1 GCA_001180065.1 Candidatus Pelagibacter communis | reverse complement strand
GATGATAGTAATTTTTGCATTTTCATTTCCAGAAACAATTCTTTTTGTTTGAGCATTTGACTCAGCAACTAAACCAAAAAATAAAATTATTATAAAAATTATTTTGTTCATTTTTCTTTAAATACTTTATTTAATTCATATAAAGATTTTTTAATTTTCTCATTTTTAACATTTTTAATTTTTTTTTCGTATTTGTTATTTGTCACATTTTCTTCTTTTTCATTTACTTTTGAGAAAATATTCATTTCATCATCAAAGCTAACAAGTTTAAGCTTCTCTACAACTGAATATCCAAAAAAAAGGTTCATTTTATCCATTATTATTTTTTTTGAATATTCTAAATCAATTTCATGACCTCTCTTCACCATTACAGATAAAGTACTGGATCCAAATTTATTCGAGTTTTTAAATGATTTTGGGTAACAAACTTTAAACAAAGATTCTCCAACGATATATTTCCAATTATTTAGAGTTTCAGAATAAATGTGTCCTTTTTTATTAATGATCTTTTGAACATTTTTTGGCAAAGTGTCTTTAAAAGATCTTAAGCCTTGAATGGTTCTATTTCTCTGCTTAGAGTATTTTTTAAATTGCATATGAAGGAACTAATTGTAACAAAAAAAATTCTTAATTGGTATGATTTAAATAAAAGATCATTACCATGGCGAAAAAATGTTTCACCCGTCAAAAAGCAATATTTTACATTAGTAAGTGAATTTATGTTACAACAAACTCAGGTTGCAACAGTCATTCCTTATTTTAATCATTTCATTAAAAATATCCCAAATCTCAATTCACTTGCTAAAACTAATGACAAAAAACTTTATAAACTCTGGGAAGGTCTTGGATATTATTCTAGAGTTAAAAATTTAAAAAGAACTGCTCAAGTTGTTAAAAAAAACTTTCGAGGAAAATTACCAGATACTTTTGATGATTTAATTTCTTTGCCAGGAGTCGGAAATTACACTGCAAGTGCAATTTTAGCTATTGCATTTAATAAGCCTTTTATACCTCTTGATGGAAATATTGAAAGAGTTTTAAAGAGATATCTATTTCTTAAAAAAGTTAAAGAAATTACTAAGGAAAATTTGCGCAAAAAAAAATCTATATTAGGCACTTCTGCAAGGTCTAGCGATTATGCTCAGGCTTTAATGGAATTAGGTGCTTTGATTTGCAAACCTACAAATCCTAACTGTTTTAAATGTCCAATCTCAAAAAAATGTAAATCATATATTAAGAAAGATTTCAAACTTACAAAGAATAACAAAAAAAATATAGATAAGTATTTTGTTTTAAATGTTTATAAAAAAGATAAAAAATATCTATTGGTTAAAAATACAAAATTCAACTTTCTTAAAAACTTAAGAATTTTTCCGATGCAGGAATTATCTAAACCAAAAAAATTTAATAAAACTATAAATTTTAAAATGTCTAATATGAATATGAATATCAAAATTCAATATCCAAAAAATATTAAAGACATACCTTCTTATTATTGGGTTGATCAAAAAAAAATTGGTAATTCTATGTTGCCAACATTTACAAAAAAGGTTGTTAAATATTTAGAGGGTAACTTATGAAAAAAATAGCAATTATAGGAGCAGGTATTTCAGGACTATTTATTGCTAATTTATTCAAAAAAAAATTAGATTATCAAGTTGCAATTTATGAAAAAAAAAACTCAATAAATCTTGAGGAGGGTTATGGAATTCAATTATCTGTTAACAGTATCAAATTATTAAATGAAATTCAGTTCGATAAATTACAAAATAACAAGAAATTTAATCCAGATAAAATCAATTTTTACTCAGTTAAAAATTCTAATAAAATATGTGAGTTAAATATATCAGATTTTAATACTGAAAATTGTAAATATACTACGCTTAAACGATCATCACTTATTAATTTTTTAAAAAAGGATTTAGAAAAAGAAATAAAATTTGACCACTCAATTTCAAAGATAGAACAACAAGACCAAATTGTTAAAATCACTTTTGAAAATAATGAAATTTATGAATTTGATTATTTAATTATATCAGACGGAGTTTTTTCAAAGAGTAAAAGTCTGTTATCGAAAAATCAAATCGAACCAAAATTTAATGATACGTTAGCTATTAGAGGAATAATACCAAGCTCCTCAAACATGGCTGATAAAAAAAACATCTCATTGTTTTTAGGTTCAAATTTTCATTATGTTATTTATCCAGTATCTTCCGATGGAGATTTAAACTTTATAGCTGTAATGAAATATAATCTTTCAGAGGATGAGCAAAAAGATTTCTCGTTATTTAAAGATGATAATTTTATTAAAAAGATTATAGAAAAAACTCCACACTTTAATAAGGAATTTTTTGATAGTATTAATGATTTAAAAATATACCCAGTATTTGTGAGTCATGATTTTTTTGAGGTAAATAATAATAATATTCATCTAATAGGAGATGCTTTTTTTGCTTTTCCACCATCATTTGCTCAAGGTGCATCACAATCAATAGAGGGCGCATATGAATTGTTTGAGAATATAGAGAATAATACTGAAAGTAATTTTTTTAGAAATAGAGTTAATAAAACAAAAATGGTCAATAATCGCTCAAAATTTAATCAATTCGTTTTTCATTTATCCAATCCTTTAAATATATTTGTTAGAAACTTCTTTTTGAAAAGATTAGTAAAAAATAAAAAGTTTTTAGAGGGCTATTTAGGTAAAATATATAAAAACTAATTATTAGAAGTTAATCTTTGTCTTAAATGATCGATAGGAACTGCGTTTCCATTCAAGTTATAATGCCAGTAAGTCCACCCGTTACAGCTTTCAGCACCTAAAATTGTAGCTGCTACTTTATGGATTGAGCCTTCAGTTT
>CVSM01000068.1 GCA_001180065.1 Candidatus Pelagibacter communis | reverse complement strand
TTGTAAATATCATTTTTACAAATTATGGATCTGCAGGTTACGAGTATCCAGCCCTAGGAATACCTGCTGTAATTTCAAGCGAGTCACATTATTATGGACTTAATATAGCCTATGAAACTCATACAGCAAAAGAATTAGAGAAATTAATAATGATTAGTCATAGGATAAAAAAATTAAAAAAAAAGGTATCTAATAACGCTAAAATATTTATTTTTTTAGAAAATAATTTCACAAAGACTAAAATTGATCTAGCTACACTAGATCATGTTTATGAGGATACAAATTCCGAAAGCTATTGGGAAGATTATATTAGAAATTATAGAAAAACTAATATTTATAAATCAGACTCTTTAAACAAAGATGAATTTTATAAAACTTTCAGATATCAAATTAAAAAAAAATTGAAGCATTGTATAAATAAGAAATATATTTAAATTTCTTTAATAATATTTATTATTTTTACAAAACCTGGTTGTTTTCCGTCTGGATTTAAATATTCATTAATATATCTAGAATAATTTTTCTTTGAATTTTTAAAATTTTCATCAAAATATTTTTTTACTAAACTTTCATCTTTATCTAAATTGTAGGTAAAAACTCCCAATTCGTGGGAATACAATGAAGATCTTTTTGATAAGTAATTTCCTAAAAGTTTGGATTGTAAATTAATAATATTCTTTTTTAATAATACTGCATCAAGTGCTGCACTTGATTCGTGAAATATAACTATATGAGAATTTTTTATCATTATATTTGTTTGATGTTTTACGATTGAAAATTTTGATAAATATTTTTTAAACAGGGGATTTGTATTTTTAGGATGTATACAAATTACAACTTTTTTTTTATACAGTTTATTTAGTTTATTTAAAAATAAACTTAACTTTTTATAATAATCTATAATAACTTTTTTGCTAATATTTCCTTCTCTCAACACTCTATCAGGATGATCAAAATAAGAGTCTACAAATACTATATATTTATTATAATTCTTTTTAAACTTATATAGATCATCATAGGCTCTACTATTAATTAGTTTTGCTTTTTTAAAGTATGATATCTTTAAAAATTTAAATTTTTTCTCTATTTTCTTAATTAAACTATTATTTAAATTATTTATGATTGGGTAAGATGCGTCAAAATAATAATCAATTTTTGGAAAAATATTAAATAAAGTTGCTATTCTAAATAAATATCTGGATATCTTTCTATTAAGTTTAAAATATAAACTAGAGGTAAAGTTATCCAAATTATTAGTATAAATAATTATTTCATTACTTAAATAACCAATATTCATTAGTAAAATTTGGACCATATCTATTTTAGATAATGCATAATGAATTCTAAATGTATTAAAACCTTTTCCTAAGCCATTGAATGCAATTAGTTTTTTATTTTTACAAAATGATTTGAGTTCACAAATATTTTTAGGTTTAAAAATTTTGATATTAGAATTTAAAATTAATGATTTATTTCCTTTTTCTTTTTGATTTATAAAGAGAAGATTACTTAAGTTGATGATATAAATTTTACCAAATTTATTTGCTAATTTCTTATAAATTGTTGAGTTTAACTTTATAACACTTTTGTAATCTTCAGATGTAGTTAAAATACCAATTATTTTATTTTGCGACATTTTTTCTTTAAGATAGAAATCAGATTTAATTCAAACTTTTAATGTTAAATTAATTGTATTATTATATTTAAACTAATGAATAAAATTGTCTATAGTTTGGTAAATTATTGCAAACAGGAAAAATACAGCAAAGTAGAGAAATTATTAAGTCACAAAAAAAAATCATTAACTTGGGAAGATTATTTCGTTTTATCATCATTATATCTAAAAAATAAAAATTTTAAGAATATTGAGAAATATAGTAGAAAGATTTTGGATAAATTGACATCTTCAAGATTTGCATACAATAATTTTGGAAATAATTTATTTAATCTTAACAAGACTGATAAAGCAATAAAATATTATAAAAAAAGTTTAAGTTTCAAAAAAAATGAACTAGATCTTAAAGATAGCATTCAAAAATTCTTTAAACAAGTTTCAAAATATAGAAAGAATAAAAATTTAAATTCTAATAAAATTAGAAGTGAAATTGAGGAGTTAAGGGCAAAAATTGTTTTAAGACAAATTGTAACAATTGGTAGACCACATTTCGCAGAATTGTATAATAAAATTGAGGCGCTTGTTATATTCCTTAATGAAATATTAAATGAATTTTATAAAAAAAAAAATACTCATTTAAATTTACTTATTCAGAAAACTTTAAAAAAAATAATCATACAAAAATCAAATTTCTTTTTATTGTTTAAATTAAATGCAGATTATGAGAACCCGTATTTTAATTTAGCTAGATGTTATTTAAAAAAAAACCAGTATGAAAAATCAGTAAATTATTTCTATCTTGCTAATAAATTGGATAAAACAAATAAATACAACAATAAAATTTTAGAAATATATTATCTTTTGAATGAGAAAAAGAAATTTTTTCAACTTTTAAAAAAAGTAAAAAAACAAAAAAAAGTAGATTTCAGTTGTTTAGCAATCTCAAATTTTGCTTCTGAGCAATGGGATTTAAAAAACCCTTACAGTTTTTGTGAAAATCCTTTAAATTATATTTATAAAACCAATATTCTTAATAGTAAAAACTTTAATTCTAAAAATTTGAAAATGATAGAAAAGGAAATAAAAAAAAATAGAAATAAATTATATACACCAGTTGTTATAGGGCATAAATCAATAGGGAATTTATTTGAGAGCAAAACTAAAAACATTAATAATTTAAAAAGTGTTATTAAAAAAAATATAAATAATTACAAAAAAAATTTTTCTAACAAAAGAAATTTGATGATAAATAAATTTCCAGATAAATACAAATTAAATGCATGGTTTATAAGTCTAAAAAAGGGTGGTGAAGTTACAAGTCATATTCATGATGGTTGGTTAAGTGGTGTTTTTTATGTCAAGAGGCCTGAGGATAAAAGAAATTTAAAGGGAGACATAGAATTGACCTCTAGGTTTAAAAATTTACCTTTACTTAAAAAAAAACAGAATAGGAAATCCTTAAAAATAAAACCTGGTGACTTGCTACTATTTCCATCATCATTACCGCACAGAGTAATTCCTTTTGATATGAATAAAGAGAGACTAAGTATTGCTTTTGATATGAAGCCGATTATTTAAAAAACTTAAATAATCCTTTTGAAATAACATCAATTAAATACTCAACATCTTTTTTAGTATAAGAATAGGAAAAGAAAATAGCACCTCTTTTTGATAGATAAACTCCATTATTAACTGCAAAATTTTGAAATTTAATTATCCTCTTGGATAAATTTTCCTCTTTTTTTTGTCTATCAAATTTATTTTTTATAATACTTTTTGTGTAAATTATTCTTAGTATAGAATAATAGCGAATTACTTTTATATTCAATTTTTCTTTTTCTAAAAATAAATTTAAACTTTTTTCAAAATAGTCAGATAAACTTTCCAAATGACCAAAAATTTTTTTCTTATTTTTGTAAATGTAACTTAAATTTTGGTATCCTATTTCAGCAACCAAAGGGTTTCCAGAAAAAGTTCCACCAAAAAAAACTTTATTTTTTTTTTCGGATAATTTTTTTTCGACAGTTTTACTTAAACCTATTACACCTATTGGTAATCCTCCACCGATTATTTTTCCAAATGTGCTTAAATCTGGTTTTAATTTTAGGCAGTTCTGAACAGAAAACTTGTTAACTCTAATACCAGTAATCATTTCATCAAAACAAATTAAAATATTTTTTGATTTACAATAATTATAGATGTTTCTGATGTAATCTTCGCATTTTTTTGACGGTAAAGCTTGTTGAATAGGCTCGATAATCACCATCGCAATTTTTGATTTAAATTTTTTTAAAATTGTAATTGATTTTTTATAATCATTGTAAGGAACAAGAATTATTTTTTTACTTAAATCTTTTGTTAAACCTGCGGATAATTCTCTTTTATCTAAATGATTATTAGAGTTCAAATCAAAAAGTAATTGGTCAACAGATCCATGCCAACTTCCAGAAGTCATAACTATATACTCTTTTTTTGTGATTGATCTTGCTAACCTGATTGCTTTATTATTTGCTTCTGAGCCAGTGTTACACAGAATAAATTTTGAGTAATTGCCAAAAAATTTTTTTTAAAAAAAGAGAATATTTATCTGCATTGGTATA
>CVSM01000067.1 GCA_001180065.1 Candidatus Pelagibacter communis | reverse complement strand
TACTAGTATAGGTGTAGCGGTACGAGTGGATAAATTTTCGGACAGTTCAATAGACATGTATGTTCGTTGTTTCACTAAAACAGACAGTTGGAATGAATGGCTTTCTGTTAAGGAACGTTTGGCAATAGAAATTAAACAAATTGTTGAAAATAATAAAGCATCTTTTGCATTCCCAAGCTCATCAATTTATATCGAAAAAAAATGATTGCTATTTTTTATTTAGCATTACAAATTTTAAAACTTTATTCCTATGTAGTAATTGCAAATGTAATAATAAGTTGGTTAATTGCATTTAATATTTTGAATACTCAAAATAGATTTGTTTATTCAATTTTAGAGCTTACATATAAATTAACTGAGCCATTTTTAACAAGAATAAGACGTTTTCTACCAAATTTAGGTTCTCTAGATATATCTCCAATTATTTTACTGCTATTGATTTGGTTTGTAGAAATGTGTATGAAGCTCTACATTGCACCAATAATATTCTAAATTTATGATCTTAATTGATGGAAAAAAAATAGCAGCAGAGTTAAGAGAGGAACTTAAAAAAGAAGTTTCTGATTTGAAAGCTAAACATAATAAAGTACCTGGGCTTACGGTTATTTTAATAGGTGATTTGACACCAAGTCAAATTTATGTTCGAAATAAAGAAAAATCAGCAAATGAAGTTGGCTTAAAATCAGATGTAATTAAATATCCGGATACAGTAGAAGAGAAAGAAATATTGAGTAAAATTAAAGAACTAAATCAAGATAATAATGTTTCGGGAATTTTAGTGCAATTACCTCTTCCAAAACATATTGATAAACAAAAAGTAATTGAAACTATAGATCCATCAAAAGATG
>CVSM01000066.1 GCA_001180065.1 Candidatus Pelagibacter communis | reverse complement strand
GCTCTATTTTTAATTTGAATAATTTAGAAAAAAATAAACTTCAAGATTTATTAAAATCAGCAGAAGAAGAATTAAACAAACCTGAGATAAATGATCAATCAAAATATTTAATCGATCAAAAAATCGAAGTTTTAAAATCTCTTAATTAATTATTTTTTTTATTTTTTCTTTAAGCTCTTTATAAACATCAAATTTAAAATCAACTACTACGTCAGTCAGCTTATCTAAATCTAGCCATTTCCACTCCAAGAATTCAGGTTTATTTGTCTTGGTATTTATTTCACTGTCATTTCCTAAAAATCTCATTAAAAACCATTTTTGTTTTTGTCCCTTATATTTTCCTTTCCATATAATACCCAATAAATGATCTGGTAACTCGTATGTAGTAGTGCCATCAAGTTCTTTTAAGAGTTTTACTTTTTTAACACTTGTTTCTTCCTCTAATTCTCTATAAGCCGCAGATATTAAATCTTCTCCATTATCAACACCTCCTTGGGGCATTTGCCAAAAATTTTTTGGATTATCAATTCTTTTTCCAACAAAAACTTTATTTTCACGATTTAATAAGATTATTCCTACACCAATTCTAAGAGGCAGAT
>CVSM01000065.1 GCA_001180065.1 Candidatus Pelagibacter communis | reverse complement strand
GACTTCCATAGAGTGAGTTATTCTAGTTCGATAGTGGTCACCCTCAGTATTTACAAATACTTGTGTTTTATGTTTTAGCCTACGAAAAGATGCACTGTGAATTATACGATCTCTATCTCTTTGAAATGGAGTTCTATATTTTGATAAAGATTCTTTAAAGATTCTTCCTTTGCTTTTAAATAGACCTATCTTTGAGTATTTTTTCATCCTTTAAAATTAAAATTTAAGTATTATATTACTAATAACAGCGATCAATTATGATTAAAGAAATTAAATTTACTGATAAAGCACTAAAACAGATCAATGTATTATTGTCTAAAAAAGATAAAGGGTCTTTTTTTAGAATCGCTATAAAGGGCGGTGGTTGTTCAGGTTTTCAATATGAGTTTACATTTGATAAAGAAAAAGCTGATGATGATTTAAATTATGAAAATATTCTAATTGATAAGACGTCTGCAAATCTTCTAAAAGGATCAGAGATTGATTATGTTTCTGAATTAATTGGTGAACAATTCAAAATAACAAACCCACAAACTAAATCATCTTGTGGTTGTGGTGTTTCTTTCTCTCTTTAATGATTATTTCATCGTGGAATGTAAATTCTGTCCGAGCTCGAATTGAAAATATTAAAAGCTACCTATTAAAATATAAACCAGATATTGTCATGATGCAGGAAATTAAGACTGAGGATGTAAACTTTCCTTATGATGATTTTTCTGCAATAGATTATGAAAGTCATGTATTTGGACAAAAAAGCTATAATGGTGTTGCTATTATTTCTAAAGGAAAATTAAAGAATATTAGAACAGATTTAATCAAAGATAAGTTAAAACAATCGAGAATAATTTCAGCTGAACTTGAATATAAGAAAAAGAATATTCAGTTAATAAATATATATACTCCTAATGGTAATCCGGTTAATACTGAAAAATATGATTATAAAAAGAAATGGCTTGATGATTTGATTAAACAGTTAAAGTCATTGAGTAAAAAAAATTCAAATATTATTCTTGCTGGTGATTTTAATATCATTCCAGCTGCAGAAGATGTTTATAATCCAAAAAGCTTTGAGGATGATGCTTTATTTAGATTAGAAATAAGAAAAAAATTAAGAGAGATTATTAATTTAGGGTTTAATGATGTTTATAGACATTTTAATGAAACCAAAGAAGGATATACTTTTTGGGATTACATGAGAGGTGCTTGGCAAAAAAATAATGGAATGAGAATCGATCACTTCTTAGTTTCAAATTCACTAATTGATCAAGTTAAAGGTGTAAATATTAATAAAGATCCAAGAGGTCGTGAAAAACCATCAGACCATACACCGATTGAAATAACTTTAGCTTAAAGATTTTATTTTATTTACAAGCTCTTCATTAATATTTCGAGGGCCCTTGTCTAATCTGTTTTTATGTCTTCTCTCACCTGGAAGTCTAACTCCATCGAAAGATTTCATCTTATCGAAAAATTCTGAAAATGAAATAAAATAT
>CVSM01000064.1 GCA_001180065.1 Candidatus Pelagibacter communis | reverse complement strand
AGGATTAAATATTATAATTTTAATGGTGTGTATTTTTGCGGTAGCTCATAGAGATTGGTTTATAACGAAACAACTTTTCACAAATATACAAATCTTTCTTTTGATTGGTGGTTTCTATTTTTTAGTAAAGGGAAATAAAATATAAATTGCTTTAAAGATGAATTTATATATTGTTAGAATATGAAGTATTTAAGTGGTTTAATAAATTTAATTGTAAGCTTAATTGTTTCAACAATTATTATTTACGCAATTAATATTATTGCAAGTTTTGCAGGAGCAGATTATTCATTTTCTAATGGTGAAGTATTTGTAATTTGGATTTTAATGGCAATTTTGGTCAATAATTGTTTTAATAAATAATTTTATCTTAAAGTGAATAATTCAGTAAAGACTGACGATATTATTTTTAATTTTTTCAAACAAATCTGTGATGAAAAGAATGATAAAAAGTGTGTTGATCTTGGAAATGAATGGATCAAAGCTATGGAATCTAATTTAAATAATATGGAAAAAAATTTAGATGAGAAGGACAAAATTAAATACAAAGATGATATTCAGAGTAACAGAATACATTTAAATAACCTTAAAGGTAATAATTCATCAGAGTGGCGTGAATATGCAACTAAATGTATGATTGAAATTTTGGATAATAAAGTATAAAAAATTTTTAAGGGGTGTCTAACAGACTGAGATTAAACCCTACGAACCTGTCCGGTAATTCAGAAAGGGAAAATGAGTAAAACACATTTTTTAAATCAATCTACATCACTAACATTAGTTATATTAATTAGTCTTATATTTGTTGTATTAGGCTTATATAATTCAAAAAAATACAGGGGA
The DNA here is from genome assembly GCA_001180065.1 of Candidatus Pelagibacter communis. Classification (GTDB taxonomy): domain Bacteria; phylum Pseudomonadota; class Alphaproteobacteria; order Pelagibacterales; family Pelagibacteraceae; genus Pelagibacter; species Pelagibacter ubique_G. Next base: position 138 of record CVSM01000064.1, on the reverse strand, counting down.
TTAAAAAATTACTTAACTGCTAACAGAAACGTTGGATTATTTTCTTTAACAACAAGTTTAACAGCTTCAGCTTTGGGTGCATGGATTTTATTTGGCCCAGCTTCAGCGGCAACATGGGGAGGAATAGGGGCTATCATA
>CVSM01000063.1 GCA_001180065.1 Candidatus Pelagibacter communis | reverse complement strand
ACCAACAGTTCATTATAATATGGGTGGTATTCCAACAAATTATAAAGGTGAAGTCCTTACCGTTAATGGAACAGAAAAAACAGTACCTGGACTTATGGCAATTGGTGAAGCAGCATGCGTTTCTGTACATGGTGCCAACAGACTAGGATCAAATTCATTGATTGATCTAGTTGTATTTGGAAGAGCTGCAGCAAAAAGAGCAGCAGAGCTAATTAAACCTGGAACACCTCATGAGGAATTAAGTGAATCTGAAACGCAAAAATGTATTGATAGATTTGATAAAATAAGAAATGCAGAAGGAAATATTGGAACAGCTGAACTGAGACTTTCTATGCAAAAAACGATGCAATCAAAATGTGCAGTTTTTAGAACAGAGAAAACTTTGAAAGAAGGTGTTGAAGAGATAAGAAAAACTTATGATGGTCTAGATTCTCTGTCTGTTAAAGACAAGTCATTAATATTTAATACAGATCTTGTAGAGACTTTGGAATTCGATAATCTAATTAGACAAGCTGTAGCAACAGTTGACTCTGCTTACCACAGGAAAGAAAGTAGAGGTGCTCATGCAAGAGAAGATTATCCAAAGAGAGATGATCAAAAATTTATGCAACATACACTTGCTTGGTGTGATGGAAAAAATACAAAGATAACATATAGAGACGTCCATAAAACGACGTTAACAAATGATGTCCAATATTTTCCACCTCAAGAAAGAGTTTATTAATGGTACAAATAAGTTTACCTCAAAATTCTCAAGTTAAAAAAGGTAAATATTTTAAAGATAAAACTGGCTCTAAAAACTTAAGGAAAGTGAATGTTTATAGATGGGACCCTTCATCTGGTGAAAATCCTAGAATAGATACATATGAAGTTGACATGGATAATTGTCCTTCAAAGGTTTTAGATATTTTAAATAAGATAAAAAATGAGATTGATCCTACTCTCGCCTATAGAAGATCTTGTGCTCATGGTGTTTGTGGTTCATGTGCAATGAATATGGGGGGTAAAAATGGATTAGCTTGTACAAAACCCCACTCTGAAATTGATGGAGATATAGATATTTATCCATTACCACATTTAAAAGTTAAAAAAGATTTAATTGGTGATTTAGATGGTCTTTATAAGCAGTATAAGTCAATTGAACCATGGTTAAAATCAAACTCAAAGTCTGATAAAAGTGAAATTTTTCAATCAAAAGAGGACAGAAAAAAATTAGATGGAGCATATGAGTGTATTATGTGTGCATGTTGCTCTACTTCATGTCCAAGTTATTGGTGGAATGGAGATAAATACTTAGGTCCAGCTGTTCTTTTACAAGCTTATAGATGGATTATCGATAGCAGGGATGAAGAAAGAGAAGCTAGATTAAAAAAGGTTGCTGATGAATTAAAACTTTATAGGTGTCATACTATTCTCAATTGTACTAGTGCTTGTCCAAAAGGTTTAAATCCTGCAAAAGCTATCGCTGAAATAAAAAAAATGTTAGCAACAGCCAACATTTAAACAATAGACTAACAAGAATTTTTACTCTAAAAGATCCTATTCATGAAATTAATTGAACATTTTGTTGGTGGAAATATTATTCCTGGAAATTCAAGTAAAAAAGGTAAAGTCTTTAATCCAGCTACTGGAGAACAAGAAAAGGAAGTAAGATTAGCCTCAAAAACTGATTTAGATCAAGCAGTCATAGTTGCCAAAAAAGCTTTTGAAAATTGGTCACTTAAACCATCTCTTCAAAGAGCCAGAATTATTTTTAAATTTAAAGAATTAATTGAAAAAAATTCTGATGAGCTGACAAAATTAATTGTCAATGAACATGGAAAAGTTTACGAGGATGCAAAAGGCTCACTCACAAGAGGTTTAGAAGTTGTTGAATTTGCTTGTGGTATTCCTCATTTGCTTAAAGGTGAATTTTCTGAGAATGTCGGTACAGATGTGGATAGCTGGTCTTTGCGACAACCTTTAGGAGTCGTTGCTGGAATTACACCATTTAATTTTCCTGCAATGGTGCCAATGTGGATGTTTCCAATTGCGATAGCTTGTGGTAATACTTTTATATTAAAACCTTCAGAAAAAGACCCATCCTGTTCGATTAAACTGGCTGAATTACTGACAGAGGCTGGCCTTCCTGAAGGTGTTTTTAATGTAATAAATGGAGACAAAGAAGTCGTAGATGCTATCCTAACAAATTCAGATATAAAAGCTGTTAGCTTTGTTGGTTCTACTCAAATCGCAAAGTATGTTTATGAAAATTCTGCAAAAAATGAAAAAAGGGTTCAAGCTTTAGGTGGAGCAAAAAATCATTTAGTTGTTATGCCCGACTGTGATTTAGATGGCGCAGTAAATGGCCTAATGGGTGCCGCTTATGGTTCAGCTGGAGAAAGATGTATGGCACAATCAGTTGCTGTGGCTGTTGGAGATATT
>CVSM01000062.1 GCA_001180065.1 Candidatus Pelagibacter communis | reverse complement strand
AAAGGGTGCAGAACAACAAGAAGCTGCAAAAAAAGTTAAAGCATTCTTCCCTAATCAAAATGATAGAGGAACACACATGAATGTAAGTTGTGCAGCTTTAGTAAAAGGCGCACCTAATAAAGCAAACGCTATTAAACTTGTAGAGTTTTTATTAACTCCAGAGTCTCAAGAGCACTTTACGAATAATACTTTTGAGTTTCCAATGATTGATGGTGTTTCACCAAGTCCATTAGTTGTAAATAACCTAGGATTAGATTTCAAACAAGATATGAAAACTAAGTTAGCTTCTTATGGTAAAAATCAAGCTGCAGCGGTAGAGGTAATGACAGCTGCTGGTTGGAAGTAATCATGGTGAAAGATAAAGAAAAATTTATTTCTGAAATTGATTTAAATAAATCTTCCGTTGCATGTTCCCCATGTCAAGAGGAGTGTAAAAAAGTCAATGAAAGAGTAAATAAAAGAAAAATGTCAGAAATTAAAGCTGAGGAGGTTCCGCATATCCTAAAAGTATTTGATTTTTGATTTTCTTAAATAGTGTCCATAATTAATCTAGATTAATTGTGGGCACTTTACTTTTTTTCATTTTTATAAGGCGGATTATAATATGAAACTTAATACTTGGTTTTTTTTATCTTTTTTAATTTCTTCTATAGTATTAATACCTATCATTACAGTATTTTCCAGTTTCTTTGAAAATACATCAAATTATTATGAAATTTTAAAGAATACCTTTTTAATAGAATATATTGTTAATTCATTTATTCTATTAACATCTGTTTTAATATTTACTTTTTTAATAGGCACCTGTGCAGCTTATTTAGTATCTTTTTATAAGTTTCCAGGGAGTGATTTTTTTAAATGGGCATTGATATTATCTTTTGCAGTTCCACCTTATATTTATGCATATTCTTTGACTGCTTTTTTTGAAAACTATGGAACCGCTTTTACTATTTTAAAAAACTTATTTGGGAATGGAGATTACAATAAGAATATTCCTAAATTTGATGGTATGTTTGGAGCTATATTATCAATCTCTTTTTCTTTATATGCATATGTATATATATTAGCTAGAGCTTCGTTTTTATATCAATCACAAAATTTAATTGATCTTGGTAAAAATTTAGGTTTTTCAAAGTTTAAGTCTTTTTATAAAATAATATTACCTGCTGCAAGACCTGCTATAGTTGCAGGTTTATCCCTGGTAGCAATGGAGACTTTAGCAGAATTTGGTGCAGTTGATTTTTTCTCAATTAACACTCTGACAACAGGTATTTATAATTCTTGGATTTACTTTGACGATTTGGCTTTTGCAAACAGAATATCATTTTTCTTATTGATGTTTATATTTTCTCTATTTATTTTAGAAAATTTATCTAGAAGAAAAGCTAAATACCATTTTAATTCCAAAGGTGGATTTAAACAAAAAGAAAAAAGAAAATTATTTGGTTTCGAGGCTTTCTTAGCGTTTATATTTTGTTTTCTTATTTTTTTCATTAGCTTTTTATTTCCATTGACACAAATGATGTACTGGACAATTAAATTTCCTGAAAATTTATTTGATTTACAAATATCAAATTTAGTTTTGAATACACTTTATTTGGTTATCTTATCTAGCTTAATCTTAATAATATTTTCTTTAATATCTAATTATGGTAATAGAGTTTCTAAAAATAAAACTCTCAATTTTTTATCTACATTATCAATTTCAGGCTATGCTATTCCAGGTGTAATTTTAGCAATTGCTTTTATTACTTTTATAGCATGGTTTGATAACAGCATAATTAAATTATTAGGTTTCGCATCAATAAAAAAAATATTTATCGGTTCTATTTTTGGATTAGTTTTAGTTTACTTTGTAAGATTTTATTCTTTAGCTTTCAATGGTATTAAGTCAGGATATGAAAAGATGAATATATCTGTAGATGAAAGTGCTTACTTACTCGGTTATTCTAAAAGAAAAACTTTTATGAATATTCATATTCCTTTTTTAAGAAATTCTCTTTTATTTATTATTATTCTTATTTCTTTAGAGATTATAAGAGAATTGCCAATAACTCTTATTTTAAGACCTTTTAATTTTGAAACTTTTGCTACAACAGCTTATATTTCAGCTTCTGAGGATTTACTTGAAGCAGCAGCAGTGCCTTCGTTATTTTTAATTTTAATTGCAAGCTTATTTATTATGATAACATCAAAATATATTTTAAGAGAAAAATATGAATAACAATTTTTTTGAAATTAATAATGTTGATTTTAAAGTAGGAAATAAAGTTAAAGTTAAGAATGTTTCTTTTTCTATTCAGAATGAAGGTGATATTATATGTTTATTAGGACCCTCTGGAATTGGAAAAACAACAATTTTAAGGACTATAGCGGGATTACAAAATATAGACAAAGGTTCAATTGAACTCAGAGGTAAAACTTTGTCCTCAAAAAAAATAAATATTGAACCCGAAAATAGAAATGTATCTCTTGCTTTTCAGGAAAATAGCTTATTTCCACATTATGATGTTAAAAAAAATATATTATTAGGCACTGAGAGAAATAAAGGTAAAAAAAAGCAGTCGATAAATTTCGAAGAATTAATTGATTTATTAGATATTTCACAAATATTAAATAAATATCCTCATGAAATTAGTGCTGGCGAAGCCCAGAGAGCTTCACTTGCTAGATCTTTAATTACCCAGCCTGATTTATTGCTTTTAGACGAGCCATTATCGAATGTCGATCAAAGTTTTAAAGAAGAAATACAAGAAAAATTAAAAAAAATATTAAACAATTTCAAAATAACAACAATCATCGTCACACATGACTCTTACGAGGCGTTTTATTTAGGATCAAAATGTGGAATTATTTTAAATCAAGAGCTTAAGCAATTCGATGACCCTTATAATGTTTATCATTTACCAAATTCGGTTGATGTAGTTAATTTTTTAAATAGAGGAATTCTCATTCCTGCAGAAGTAACAAGCCCAAAAAGCCTAGAAAATATTGATCTTGGAACAATTACCGGTAATTTTATAAAACCGTTTCCAATAGGTTCAAAAGTGAAACTTTTAATTCAACCTGAAGACCTTCATCATGATGATGCTAGTAATTTAAAATTTGAGGTTATTGATAGAAAATTTAGAGGCACTAATTTTATCTACACCCTTAAAACTCCTACAAATACTCTTATTCCTGTATTTGTTCATTCTCATCATATTCATCAACATGAAGTAGATGAAAAATTTGGTATAAAAAGACCAATTCATATTGATCATATAGTTTGCTTCTAATAAAAGCTTTTAAAAAAATGAAGAGTAATTTTAAAATTTTCTTAAAAGGAATTATTGATGTAAGTCCTTTAATGATTCCAGTAGTGCCTTTTGGTTTAATATTTGGTGTTTTAGCTGTTGATGTTGGATTTACACCACTAGAAACTATGTGCATGTCATTAATAATATTTGGGGGAGCATCTCAAATA
>CVSM01000061.1 GCA_001180065.1 Candidatus Pelagibacter communis | reverse complement strand
GTCATAGAGAATTTGTTATGACAAAACTTTATAGAAGTGCATAAATTATTTAGCTGGTTTTATAAAATATTTTTTTCTCCAAACTGAGATAGATCTTCTTATAAAAGCAGCTCCTATTCCAAGAAATATTGCAAACATAATTGAAAACAAACCATAGAAGAATGGCATATCATTTGAAAATTCTTTAATAAATTTTGAAAAAAAGTTTAAATCTTGATTCATAACTTGCTCTGTTGCTTTATTAATTTCCTCTGCAAAAAAGGTATCATATGCGATAGCTATACCGACAATTAGAAGTAAAATTGCTAAAAGTGCTTTTATACTAGAGCTATTAATCTGTTCTCCTATTTTTTGACCCACTTGAACTCCAATTATTGATCCAATAACTAACATCAATACAAGCATTAAATCAATGGAGCCATAATTAATCGAATGAAGAAATGTGACTATTACACTAACAAAAATAGTTACAAATAAAGAAGTCCCAGGAACTAATTTTGTTGGCATCTTTATAATATAAATCATAGCTGGTAC
>CVSM01000060.1 GCA_001180065.1 Candidatus Pelagibacter communis | reverse complement strand
GATATATATTTTCAAGAGCGGTAAAATCTGGAAGTAAATTATCTTGTTGATAAACAATACCAATTTTATTAGCCCTTAAAATATCATTTTTATTAGATTCATCAAAATTAATTTGTTCTTTTTCTAAATAGATAGACCCAGAACTTGGTCTATCAATTAATGAAATTAAATTTAGTAAAGTAGATTTTCCAGATCCTGATGGGCCCATGAGAGAATAAATTTTTCCTTTTTTAAATTTATATGAAATCTTATTCAAAACTTTTATTTTCTTAAATGTATCAAAAGATTTATTTATATTTTTAAGATCAATTAAATCATTCATATTTTAATGTTTTTACTGGGTCAAGTTTGGCTGCTTTACGTGCTGGAAATATAGAAACTATAACTGTAATAAATATTGAACACATAGAAATAACAAATATTGAGAAAAAATTTATTTCTGAAGGCATTGAACTTAAAAAATATATTTCTTCAGGAAATAAACTTATGTTAAAAACTGTGCTTAAGAATTGTCTTAGATTTTCTACATATATTGAAAATGTTATACCTAAAATAATCCCAAAAATAGTTGAAGTAGTACCAATTATTACACCAATTAAAAAAAATATTTTAACAATTGATTTATTTAAAACCCCTATTGATTTTAAAATTGCTATATCTCGAGTTTTATTTTTAACTAATATTGTTAGTCCTGAAATAATATTGAAAGCAGCAACAATTATTATAAGAGATAAGATAATGAACATTACATTTCTCTCTACTTTTAAAGCAGAGAATAATGAACTATTTGTATCAGCCCAGCTATAAACAAATTCATTTGGAAAAATTTTTTGAACAATAAATTTTTGATTTTCAATATTTTGAGGATTTTTAAGATAAATCTCTAAATTTCTATCATATTTAGTTAAATTAAAAAACTCATCTAAAGTATCTAAATTTATAAATGCCACGTTGTTATCAAAATCAGCTAAGCCACTTTCAAAAAGAGATACAACTGTAAATTTTTTCTTTTTTGGAAGATTGCCTATAATTGTTTCAAC
>CVSM01000059.1 GCA_001180065.1 Candidatus Pelagibacter communis | reverse complement strand
CAAGAAGCAGAGGTTTCCAAAATATAATCTCAGCGGAGGGAAATGTAGAAAACTTGAGAGAATTAATAATTCAAAATTTAAATAAAAATTCCGGAAAAATTATTTATATAAGCGGGGAGTTGATATCGACAAAATTGGATCAATCTTTAATGCAAGAAGGTTATGTATTGAAAAGAGTTATGAATTATAAAACTAATCACAATCAAAAATTTGATGAAAAATTTATTGAAGAACTTAAGCTCAAAATACCAGATATAGTTTATATTTATTCTCAAAATAGTGCTCAAAGCTTTTTAAATTTTATCAAAAATTATCAATTTGAAAGCTTGTGGATGAATACTAATTTAATGTGTATTGGTGAAAAAGCCTCGTCTATATTGAATGAAATTAAGTGGAAAAAAATATTTCTTTTTAATCCTGGAGAAGAAGAGTTTTTGTTATATAAAATTTAATTATGGAATTAGTAAAAAATTTTTCAGAAATATTTTTGTCTGTTTGGAATAAAGGTATTCTGGGTGTAGATATTTTTCAAATATTGATAGGTTTAGGAATCTTTTTAATATTTCTAATTTTTAGGGGCTTGATAAGCAAATTAATAATTAAAAAGTTAGAGATTATTTCTCAGCGAACGACTAACAAACTTGATGATACATTTGTTTCCGCTTTAATTGGACCAGCAAGATTTTTACCAATTGTTTTGGGTTTTTTTATAGCAAGTTATTATATGACATTTTCTACTGACGGAAGAGAAGTTGTAGATACAATTAATAGAACTCTAATTACGACTTTAATCTTTTGG
>CVSM01000058.1 GCA_001180065.1 Candidatus Pelagibacter communis | reverse complement strand
TATACTTTCATGAAGAGATACAACATCGACAAAATCAGATCTTCTCTTAAGATTTTTTTTTATAGTCTGTTTTGGATCCATATAACTAACTCGATTTTTAATTCTTTATTAATTCAATCTAAATTCAATTAATGTTTATCATATAATACGATTTACTACACATATAATAACAATAACTTATAAAGTATAATGGAATATACAAGCAAATTATCAGTTTGAAACAAAAAAAGGTTGACTGTTCAATAATTGAACATTATTGGTAACTATTTTATGAACGATAAATCAGATATTCTTAATATATTAAGAAATATAAGTTTTAAAAAAGGCTTCTCACAAAGGCAAATGGCAAAGGAATTAGGTTTTAGTTTGGGTAAACTAAATTATTGTATTAAAGCCTTGAAAGAAAAAGGGTTAATTAAAATCAAAAATTTAAGAAATAAAAAAGATAAAATTCAATATGTAAGAACCTATGTTTTGACAAATAAAGGTATTAATTATCGAGTAAATTTGACATTCGAATTTATGAAAAAAAAAATGAGAGAATACGACGAATTAAAAAGAGAAATTAAAAATAATAATTTAAATTAATTAAGTCTATTGCATCATAATAGATAAAAATTCATGAAAAAAAAAATTGAGAAAATTCTCTTATTACTAACAAAAAAAAATAAGATCGACATTTTATTTATAATATTTTTATCTATTATAAAAGCATTTATAGAAATCGTAGGTATAGGTCTTTTGATCCCTTTGCTTGGTTTCATATCGAGTGAACAAAAAAAAAATGAGATAATAGAATTTCTACCAATCTTACGAGAATATTCAGATAAAGAGGTCATTTTAATTTTTATAGTAGTTTTTTTAATAATCTATTTATTAAAAACTATATTTGTTATTTTTTTTAATTCTTATAATGCAAAACATGCACAAAATTTATATGTCGAAATTGGTAATAAACTTTTAAAAAAATATTTAGATAATAATTTTCTTTTTTTTGTTCAAAATAATTCAGCAAAATTAATAAGAAATATTGCATCAGAGGTGAATTTACTTGCCTCGGGAATTATAATGAATTCAATAAGTTTGTTATCAAATTTAATTTTATTTTTTGGAGTATGTATTCTGTTATTTAGCTATAACCAGTATACAGTTTTTGTAATTTTTATTCTTCTTATTGTTTCAATAATTGTAGTTAGATCTAATAATAAAATTTTGATGAAATGGTCGGAAGTAAGAAATGTTGAGTCGGCTAGATTTATCCAAAAATTGAATGAGGTTTTTGGAAGTATTAAAGAAGTTATCCTATACAATAAATCTAGTTTTTTTTCTAAACAGGTTTACAACTCTTTAAGAAATTTTGCAGACTCAGCTTTATATAGAGATATATATACTGCAATTTCCAGTCCATTAATAGAGTTTGTAGGTATCTTAATAATTTTTATTTTCTATTCTTATTTAAATTTTATTCTTAAAATAGAACTAAGTGAAATATTTGTAATTTTAGGTGTATTTGCTTTTGCATCAGTCAGATTACTTCCAAATTTAATAGCAGTAGTAAGATCTTATCAGTCAATTAAATTTAATTATCCAGCTATAGACAATGTTTATAGTGAGCTTGGAAAAAGTTTAAATTTAAATCAAAAATTTAAGAGGATTGATGAAATTAATCGTATAAATTTTCAAAATGTAAGTTTTAAATATCCCAATACTTCAAAAGATGTTCTAAAAAGCGTAAATTTTTTATTTAAAAAAGGAGATAAAATAGGAATAACTGGTGAAACAGGTAGTGGAAAAACTACTTTAATTAATTTAATTTCGGGTCTATTAAAACCCGCAAAAGGAAAAATTGGGATTAATACAATTAATGAAATAGATTTTGATAAATATAAACTTAATATTGGTTATGTTTCTCAATCAGTTTATTTGTCAGATGACAGTATCTACTTCAATATATCACTTAACGAAAATAACTCTAAAAAAGACAGGGATAGAATTAAACGTCTGTTAGGTATATTGAATTTAAATAAATTTAAAAAAAGTTCAAAATTGTCAATAGGTGAGAGAGGTTCAAAAATTTCAGGTGGTCAAATACAAAGAATTGGAATTGCTAGAGCTCTTTTTCAAAAACCTTCAATGCTTATTCTAGACGAAGCTACAAGCGCTTTAGATGAAAAGACAGAGAGAAAAATTTTAAAGTATATTTTTGAAAATTTTAAAGAATCAATAATAATTTTTTGTACTCATAAAAAAAAACTTTTAAGATATTGTAATAAAGTCATAAATGTTAAATCAGGGAGAATTAAATTTTTGAAATGATTACAAAACCAAATTGTTTGTTGAAAAAAAATCAATTTATTATATATAGGAAGATCTTTATAAAGCTTTTTATAAATTAATGAGAGAAAAAAAAATTACTTGGGATAAACCCTCATCAGATAATATTCCTTTAGAGGATTGTGAATGGTACCATATAATGGAAGTTCCAGGAATTGAAGGACTTACTAATGGAACCTTTGATTGTAGAGAGGATATAGATAATATTTTTGGAAATCTAGATTTTAAAAATAAAAAAGTTTTAAATTTAGGACCGATAACTGGTTATTTAAATTTTGCGGCAGAAAAAAGAGGAGCCGATGTAACTTCAATTGATCTTGGTGTTGATAAAAATAATTTACAGAGGGATTGGGTATATAATGTAAGAAAACCCTGGAAAAAAGATATGGCAGAATTCATGGAGCGTGAGAGAAAAAGAAGAAACGCTTTCTGGTATGCTCATAAAG
>CVSM01000057.1 GCA_001180065.1 Candidatus Pelagibacter communis | reverse complement strand
AGATAAGGATGACTTTTCAATTATGCTAGTATCAGCTGGAGAAAAGAAAATTAATGTTATTAAAGAAGTAAGAGCAGCTACTTCACTTGGATTAAAAGAAGCAAAAGATTTAGTTGAGGGTGCACCGAAAGAAGTCAAAGCTGGTGTGCCTAAAAAAGAGGCTGAAGAAATTAAAGCTAAGTTAGAAGCTGCAGGCGCTAAAGTAGAACTTAAATAAATAAGTAAGGATTTTTTAAATACTGATTAATATACTTAATCAGTATTTGACATAGATGCAAATATCTTTTACGGAAAAAAAAAATATTAGAAGAAATTTTGGTAAACTTAAGGAAAGCTTATCAATTCCAAATCTTATAGAAGTTCAAAAAAATTCTTATAAGGAGTTGACTGATTTTAAAAAGGACGCAGAAAATCTCACAAAAGGTTTTGATAGAGTTTTTAAAAGTATTTTTCCAATTGAAGACTTAAATGACAAAGCAACTTTAGAATATGTTTCATATAGATTAGAAAAACCAAAATTCGATGTTGAAGAATGTATAACAAGGGGTTTAACTTATTCTTCGGCTTTAAAGTGTACGTTAAGATTAGTAGTTTATGAAATAGATCAAGAAAATAATTCTAAAGATATTTTATCTGCTAAAGAACAAGAAGTTTATATGGGTGAAGTTCCAATGATGACAAATAGCGGAACTTTTATCACTAACGGTGTTCAAAGAGTTGTTGTAAATCAAATGCACAGAAGTCCAGGTGTCTTTTTTGATCACGATAAAGGAAAAACTCACGCTAGTGGGAAACTTCTTTTTAATTGTAGAGTTATACCTAACAGAGGATCATGGTTAGATTTCGAATATGATGTAAAAGATTTTTTGTACTTTAAGATTGATAGAAAGAAAAAAATCTTTGCTTCATCATTATTACTTGCATTAGGTTATACAAAATCTGAGATCGCGAATGAATTTTATGATTGTGAAAAATATGATTTTGATACGAAATCACAAAAGTGGAAAACAAAATTTAACCCTGAAAATTACAAAGCTAAAAATTTTTCAGAGGAAGTTGTAGATGCAAAATCAGGAAAAGTGGTAATTAGTATGGGAGACAAGATTAATTATCTCAAGGCAAAAAAATTATCAGATGACGGATTAAAAGACATACTGATTTCAAATGAGTCATTATTTGGAAAATTTTTACATAAAGAAATAAAAATAAGTAATGAAGAGGGTGGTACTTTAAAGATTGGAACCGAATTAAATGATGCAATTATTAAACAAATTTTGGACTCAAATATTCATTCATTAGAAATCTCTGTGACAAACTCAATTAATAAAGGTCCATATTTATTAGCCACTTTATTTAATGATAAAAATAATAACAAAGATGAAGCTATAACTGAAATTTATAAAATGTTGAGACCTGGAGAACCTCCAACAATTGAAATAGCAACACAAATCTTTAATAATTTATTTTTTAGCTCAGATAGATATGATTTATCAGATGTAGGAAGAGTTAAAATGAATTCTAGATTAAACTTAGAATGTTCTGACAAAGTAACAATTTTAAGAAACGATGATATAATTGCTATTATTCACAAAATGTTAGATTTAAGAGATGGAAAAGATGAAGTTGATGATATTGATCATTTAGGAAATAGGCGAGTAAGATCAGTGGGAGAGCTTGTTGAAAATCAAGCAAGAATTGGAGTTTATAGAATGGAAAGGGCAATTAAAGAGAAGATGACAACATTAGATGTTGAATCAGCAATGCCACAAGATTTGATTAATGCTAAACCATTGACTGTTTCCTTGAAAGATTTTTTTGCCAGTTCACAATTATCTCAATTTATGGACCAAACTAATCCACTTTCTGAAATAACACATAAAAGAAGAGTATCTGCTTTAGGACCAGGAGGGCTAACAAGAGAAAGAGCAGGTTTTGAAGTTAGAGATGTCCACCCAACTCATTACGGAAGAATTTGTCCAATAGAAACACCTGAAGGTCCTAACATAGGATTAATTAATAGTTTATCTACATATGCAAAAATAAATAAATATGGGTTTATTGAAAGTCCATATAAGAGAGTGAAAAATGGTGTAGTCCAAGACAAAGTTGAATATTTGTCTGCAATGGAAGAGACCAAATTCACAATAGCACAAGCTAATACAAAAATTGATAAAAGTGGAAAAATAACTGAGGAATTAGTTTCATGCAGGCAAAATTTAAACTTTTTATTGGCCAAACCAGAAACAATTGATTATATCGATGTATCTCCAAAACAATTAGTATCAGTTGCAGCTTCATTAATCCCTTTTTTAGAGAATGACGATGCCAATAGAGCTCTAATGGGATCTAATATGATGAGACAAGCTGTTCCGTTATTAAAACCTGAAGCTCCACTGGTAGGAACTGGTATTGAGAGTGATGTCGCTTTAGACTCTGGTGTAACAATCGTTGCAAAAAGAGATGGTATAGTAGATAAAATTGATGGAAAGAGAATAGTAATTAAAGTAACAGAGGAAACTGATTTTACTAAATCAGGTGTTGATATATACAATTTGCAAAAATTTAAAAGATCTAATCAAAATACTTGTATCAATCAAAGACCTTTAGTGAGAGTTGGAGATAAAGTTAAAACAGGTGATATTATTGCTGATGGACCATCTACTAAATTAGGAGAATTGGCTTTAGGAAAAAATGTTACAGTAGCATTCATGCCATGGCAAGGTTATAATTTTGAAGACTCTATTTTAATTTCTGAAAGGTGTGTTACAGATGATGTTTTTACCTCAGTACATATTGTAGAATACGAAATAATGTCAAGGGATACAAAACTAGGAGAAGAAGAAATTACTAGAGATATACCAAATGTGAATGAGGAAGCTTTAAAAAACTTAGATGAATCTGGAATAGTTTATATTGGAGCCGAGGTTAATGCAGGAGATATTTTAGTTGGTAAAGTTACACCAAAAGGAGACTCAGCATCGGGTCCAGAAGAAAAATTATTAAGATCTATATTTGGTGAAAAAGCGATAGATGTTACAGATACTTCTTTAAGAATGTCAAGAGGAAGTAGTGGAACAGTTGTAGATGTGAGAGTATTTAATAGACATGGTATTGAGAAAGATGAGAGATCTATAACAATAGAGAGAGCTGAAATTGAACAAGTACAACAAGATAAGATTGTTGAAGAGGAAATCTTAGAAAGAAGTATAAAACAAAGGGCTGCTCAAATATTATCAGATTCGTCATTGTCCAAAAAAATAAAAGATTTTGAAGTTGGAACAAAACTTGACTTTGAAACTATAGATAAATTTACAATTACAGATGTATTTAAAATAACTGTTAATAACGCAAAAAATGAAACTGCATTAGAACAACTTAAAGATCAGTACAACAAAGCAAAACAAGATATTGTTGAAAGATTTGAAGATAAAGTTCTTAAAATCAGAAGTGGTGATGATTTATTGCCAAGTGTAATGAAAATGGTTAAAGTTTTTGTAGCGATTAAAAGAAGACTAAGGCCAGGTGATAAAATGTCAGGAAGACATGGCAATAAGGGTGTAGTAAGTAAAATAGTTCCTGTAGAAGACATGCCGTATAGAGAAGATGGAAAACCAGTGGATATTGTTTTAAATCCATTGGGAGTTCCAAGCAGAATGAATGTAGGACAAATCTTAGAGACCCATTTAGGTTGGGCGTGTAAAGAATTTGGTGAAGAAGTAAAAAGATTAGTTAATGAAAATAACAAAAAAATTGAAAAAACTGTAAAAATTTCAAATTTTTTAAAATCTGTTTATGGAGAAGAAATATTTCAAGAGAAAGTTGATAAACTAAGCAAAACTGAATTTAAAGATTTATGTGAAAACTTACAGGACGGTATTGCAATATCTACACCAGTATTTGATGGAGCAAAGGAACAAAATGTTACCGAGATGTTGCAATTGGCAAAATTACCTGGTTCAGGTCAAACTTATCTTTGGGATGGTAGAACTGGGGAAAAATTTGATAGACCAGTAACTGTGGGAATAATATATATGTTGAAACTTCATCACTTAGTAGAAGATAAAATACATGCTAGATCAACTGGTCCATATAGTTTAGTTACTCAACAACCTTTAGGCGGAAAAGCTCAATTAGGAGGCCAAAGATTCGGTGAAATGGAGGTTTGGGCATTAGAAGCATATGGAGCTTCATATACACTTCAAGAAATTTTAACTGTTAAGTCAGATGATGTAGCTGGAAGAGTAAAAGTTTATGAAACAATCGTAAAAGGAGAGGAAAATTTTGAGTCAGGTATACCGGAATCATTTAACGTATTAGTAAAAGAAATTAAATCGCTAGCATTAAACGTGGAACTTAATTAATTATGAAAAAAGATATAACTGATTTATTTAAAAATTCTGAAATATCAGAAGCACAAAACTTTAATAGCATTAAGATTTCATTAGCGAGTCCAGAGAAAATTAAATCATGGACTTTTGGTGAAATAAAAAAACCAGAAACAATAAATTATAGAACTTTTAGGCCAGAAAAAGATGGCTTATTTTGTGCAAGAATTTTTGGACCAATTAAAGATTATGAATGTTTGTGTGGAAAATACAAACGAATGAAATTTAGAGGAATAATTTGTGAAAAATGTGGAGTAGAGGTAACGAAATCTAATGTGAGAAGAGAACGAATGGGTCATATTAATTTAGCAACACCAGTTGCTCATATATGGTTTTTAAAATCGTTACCAAGCAGAATAGCTTTAGCGGTTGATATGAAACTTAAAGAAATAGAAAGAGTTCTTTATTTTGAAAATTTTATAGTTATTGAACCTGGTTTAACTGGATTACAAAAAAATCAACTTCTTAATGAAGAAGAATTAGCAAAAAAAAAGTAAAATATGTCATTAATCCAATGATAAAAGCCCTAAATAAGAGAGGAAAATTAATTATTGTACACGCATGTGGTAATGATCCAGCTAATAAAATAATTAAAAAAATTTGGCCTAAAGATAAACCATTTCCAACTCTATATAAATCAATACTTAAATATATAAGATTGAACACAAATAAAGATATTTTGAAAAACCTTAAATTTAGTAAAAGAAAAATAGTTAGATATATTTTAAGAGCTTTACCTAATGAGATAAGTGGCGGAATAGCTACATCATTAATATTTTCTGCATGGAATGCCTCCATTTATGTCAATCAAATTTCTGATGAGGAAATTATGAAAGTTGAGAAATCAAAAAATTACCAAAAAATAGTTAATCAAATCGTAAGAAAATACAAGGGTCTTTACTTTAATAACGAACTTTTTGTAATAGAAAAAAAATAATTATTTAACTAAATCTATTTTTATATACTAAGTAAACAGCCGAGGAGACTAAAAATATTGAACTTATTTGATGGCATGAGGCAATAATTAAATTACTATTGTTTAAAACAGTAAGAATTCCCAAAATTATTTGAATTAATATGATTATACCGAGTAAATTTATAGCTTTATTTAGTTGATACATTTTTTTTTTTTTGATCATAAAAAAAAGTGAAAGATAAATAAAAAATATGAAATATGCTAGATTTCTATGTATAAATTGGACTAAAGATGGTTCATTAAAAACTGATAATTTAAAAAGATTCAAATAATTATTATCATCAGGGAAGTATGAATTACCCATTAAAGGCCATGAATTATAAATTTTACCAGCATCCATTCCAGAAACAAAGGCCCCAAAAATAATTTGAATAAAAATTAAAATTAAGAAAAACTCTGGTAAATTATTTGTTAAACTTCTATTAACAATATCTTTATTTTTTACTTTTAGATAATTCCAAAAAATAAGAGACAGAATGAAAAATGCTATCACTAAATGAATTGATAACCTAAAATGACTCACGTCAACTCTGTCTGTTAAACCACTTGTAACCATAAACCATCCAATAAATCCTTGAAAACATATAAGAATAAAAATTAGATATAAATGCTTAACCTTCTCGTAACCAATTAAGATAGTAAAATATATTAAAGGTATTAAAAATGAAATACCAACTATTCTTGCCATAAATCTATGAGTCCATTCCCACCAAAAAATTACCTTAAATTCACCCAGTGTCATTGAAAAATTTTGTAATTTATATTCTGGAATTTTTTTATAGAGCTCAAAATATTCAATCATTTCATTTTGGCTTAAAGGAGGTATAAAACCACTGAAAAGTTCCCATTCAGTTATTGATAGTCCTGAGTCTGTGAGTCTAGTTAATCCTCCAACAACTATCATCATGGATATAAACCAGAACATTATTATTAACCAAATTGATAATTGGTTATTAATTTTTGTATTTACTGTATACATAGACGGATAAATATAATAATTATTTAATTATCCAAATATATAAATGTCGCCATTAAAAAGAAAAAAACTAAGTAAAATTAGATTTGAATTAGATAAATTGGATAATACCCTCATTAAAATAATCAAAAAAAGAACGAATTTGGTTAAGAAAGTTTTAGCATTAAAGGAAAAGAAAAATCAAATTGTTGATGATAAGAGAATCAAAATTATACTAAAAAATATAAGAAGAAAATCTATTAAAAATAAGATTGATCCAATTATTACAAATCGAATTTGGAAAAATATGATTTCCGCATATATTGATTTTGAAAAAAGAAACTTTAAAAAAAAATGACTACTTGCTATGAGGCGGTAGCTTCTTTTCCACAAAAACCTCGTGTTTACGTGTAGCAGGATTATATTTTTTTGATTTTAATTTAATTTTTGCTTTTTCACCACCGGCAGGTTTTTTTGCATAATAAAAAAAAGAACTGTCAGGTTTAGATTCTGGTACTAATCTAACTTTTATATGTGTTTTCTTTGCCATTTTATTTTAATTTTTTTAAACTTTTTACAATATTAGAAATATTACTTATTTTATTTTTAATAGTATTCGCATTTATAGAATTATTTAAGGTTTCGTCAAGGTTTAATGGATCGTTTTTATTTAATATTTTTTTTACTCCATTAACAGTCATTCCTTGATCTTTTAAAAGATATTGAATCTTTTTTAACAATTCGATATTTTTTTTATCATAATATCTTCTATTGCCATTTAAAATTTTAGGTTTTATTTGTTTGAACTCTTTTTCCCAGAAACGAATAGTATGTGTTGGAGATGAACTATTATTTCTTGATTTTAATTTTAATATTTTTACAACTTCACCAATAGTTTTATATGAATTGATTGATTTAGTCATTATCTTTTGAGTTAATAAAGGTCTTAAATTCTTTTGAAGGTTTAAATAATACTACATTTCTATCAGATATAATTTTTTTTTCTTTTGTTTTAGGATTTCTTCCAATTCTTAATTTTTTTTTTCTTATGGAAAATGTACCAAAATTAGAAATCTTTAACTTTTTTTCTTTAATCAAATTTTCAATAATAAGTGAAATAAATTCATTTATTAAATTTTCTGATATACTTTTAGAAAAACCTATTTGCATATAAACCATGTTAACTAAGTCTTTTTTAGTTAAGTTTATTCTCATTTATAAAATATTATTTTTTATTTTATCGATTAAATTACCTTTGATTATTCTATTACAAACACCTAATGAATTTGAAAAACCAATAAAATCAGTACCACCATGACTTTTTACAACTGGTGAGTCGAGTCCTATAAATATAGCTCCATTGTAAAGTCTAGGATCTAATCTTTTCTTAAACTTATTTAGATTTGAAATATTTAATAAAGATGATATTTTTCCTAACATATTATTGCTTAGAGCTTTTTTAAGCTCATCTGTGATAAAATTTGCGGTACCCTCAGCTGTCTTTAAAGCTACATTTCCAGTAAAGCCATCAGATATGATTACATTCACTTCCCCGTTCATTAGTTGGTTTCCTTCGATATAACCAGAAAAATTAAAATTATCATTCTTCTTTTCGTTTAATAATTGAAATGTTTCTTTTATAATATCATTACCTTTTAATTCCTCTGATCCAATATTCAATAAAGCTACATTTGGAACTTCTTGTGGATATAAAGATTTATATAATGAGGCACCCATTATAGAAAAATCTACCAAATTTTTTGAACTGCATTCAATATTTGCACCCAAATCTAAAACAACACTCATTCCTTTTTTATTAGGCCAAAGAGCTGATAAGGCTGGTTTATCTATATTCTCTATCATTTTAAGATTAAGTTTTGCTACAACAAGTAATGCACCAGT
>CVSM01000056.1 GCA_001180065.1 Candidatus Pelagibacter communis | reverse complement strand
CCTGATGACACCAGTAGTAAAATCATTATTTACTGATTTAGCAATGGAAATTACCAGTGATGCGATGCAAATTTATGGAGGCTACGGTTATACTAAAGATCAAGGAATAGAACAATTATATAGAGACAATAGAATAACACCTATATATGAAGGAACAAACTCTGTTCAAGCTGCTGATTTAGTTTTTAGAAAATTATCAAATAAAAATGGGAATATAATTGATAAATTTTTAGAGCAGATTAAATCTGAATGTAATTCAAATAATGAAAAGATAAAACCATTTATAGAAGAATTTAATACTCATTTGAGTATTCTTAAAAAATTCAGTGACTGGATGATGACTAAAGCAAAAACTGAAAAAGATGACGTAAGTGCAGCAGCTAATGATTATCTTAAAACTCTAGGTTATGTCTCTATTGCTTATGCATGGATTAAAGTTTTGGAAGTAAGTTTTAAAGATTACAATGAGAATAAAAACTTTTATGATGAAAAAATAGATACAGCAAGATTCTATTTTGATAAAGTATTGCCCAGAGCTGAACAACACTATAAATCAGCTATTTCTGGTAGTTCAAATATAATGAATTTCAATTTTAATTAAAATGAGTCATTACGATACTAATTTGAATAAAAATAATGCAAATTATGTTCCATTAACACCTTTGACCTTTTTAAAAAGAGCTAAAGAAATTTATCCAAATTACGAAGCTGTTATTTATGAAGATCGGGCATATTCGTGGGATCAGGTTTATAAAAGAACAGTAAAATTTGCGAGTGCTCTTAGTAAAATTGGCATTGGAAAAGGTGATACAGTTTCATTTTTAGCTTTTAACACTCCTGAAATTTTTGAAGGTCATTACTCTGTGCCAATGACAGGTGCTGTATTAAATACTATTAATATAAGATTAGATGCGAAAACTATCGGATATATCTTAAATCACAGTGAAGCAAAAGTATTAGTTGTGGATAGACAACTTCATGTTGAAGTAAAAAAAGCCTTAAGCACTTTAAAGAAAAAAATTATAGTAATTGATATAAATGATAAATTTGCTGATCAATCGAAATGTGAAAAAATTGGCGACTTAGAATATGAAAGTTTTTTAAATACAGGTGATGAAAATTATAATTGGAAAATGCCAGAGGATGAATGGCAAGCAATATCTCTAAGTTATACATCTGGC
>CVSM01000055.1 GCA_001180065.1 Candidatus Pelagibacter communis | reverse complement strand
TAAAGTTATAGATTGAAGTCTTTTTCCTGGTGGGCTTACTAACATTTCTAATCCAGCTTCCAATGGATCATCAGAATCAACCAATTCTAATTTTGCATTTCCGCCATTAAATAATTTTGTATAGACTTCATTAAACTTTCTATTAACCTTATCAAACGCCTCAATTAATCTTTCTCTACCTTTTTGATTAAGTTCATTAATACTATCTTTGAGTTTAATAATTGCAGTAACTAAATCAGCTCTATCTTGCTCCATCTTTTTTATTTCTTCCTCATATTTATTAGTTTCTTCATCAGCTTTTAAATTTACTGATCCTAATCTTTCACGTTCTTGTTTTTTTATCTAATAAATCTTCTTGATTAACAGCATCTGGGAGCTCCTCTTTACCAAAAAGGTTTGAATTTTCTAAAATATTTCCTTCATTTAGAGATAGTTCAGAATTAATTCTGTCAATGAGATCATTTTTTCTTCTCTTTAATCCTTCAATAGTTGCACTTGAACTTGCTTTACGTTCTCTAATTTGAATTGATTGTTCTTGGATTTCATTTAATTGAGTTCTAAGATTTTCAATTTTTTCATCTGTTGAACTTATTATATTTTCATTTTCTGTTTTTTCTTGTTCAGAAACTCTTAAACTCTCTGAAATTTGACCTTTTTTTTCAGCCTGTAACTTAGGTTGATTATCTTGTTTCTCTAATTGTAACATTAACTTATTTTTTCTTTCAGTTAATTCATTAACCATTTTCTCTGAATTCAATAATAAATTTTTCCAACTCTCAATTTCTTTATCAATAATATTTATTCTTTCATTTCTTTTAACAGACTCTTTTTTAATACTTTGATTCTTACTGTAGCTATCAGCATATTCTTCGATTATTTTTTCACAATTCTCCAAAACGTTAATTGCCTCTTCATTTTTTTTCAAATTTATTAATTCTTTTAACTTATTCATCTCCTGATTAAGATTACTTTTAGCACTTGATAAATCTTCATTAGATTTTTTTTCAGTATCGTAATATTTTGAGTCAATTTCTATCAACTCATTCTTTTCTTCTTTTAATCTTTTTTCATTCGAGTTAGCATCAATAACAATTCCTTTTTCTCTACTAATATCATCATCCAAAGTTTTAAGAGATTTTTTAATATTTTCTATTTCATCTTGTATCCTTGAATTTTCTTCATCAAGACTCTTAAGCTCTAAGTTGAGCCTCTGTATTTTTGATAGATTCTCAATATTTTTCTCTCTTAAAGGTGTAACTTTTTCAGTTTCTATCTTAATTAATTTTTCAATTTCAGTTATCCTATTATTATATCCACTTACTTCTCCCTCAGCTTCAGTATTAATTTCATTTTCAATTTTTATCTCTTTATCAATTTCTATTAATTTCAAATAATAAAGACCAGCCTCAATTTTTTTAATTTCATCAGAAATATTTTTGTATTTAGTTGCTTCTGCTGCTTGTTTTTGAAGATTAGCTAGTTGTTTTTCTTGTTGTCTTCTTAATTCATCTGCTCTCTTCAAGTTGTTTTCTGCAGCACTCAATCTTAATTCAGCCTCATGTCTTCTTACATGTAATCCTGAAATACCTGCCGCC
>CVSM01000054.1 GCA_001180065.1 Candidatus Pelagibacter communis | reverse complement strand
TTTTTACCGAGTCAAGAAAAGCAAGGAGCTGCTTGGTGGTCTTTCAATGAGGAAGCAATAATAAAAATGCTAGAACTTTTTGGTTTTGAAAAAACTACTGTTAATTATCATGATTATTTAGATAATAATGGAAAAAAAGTTTTTCAATGGACCGTTATTGGTGAGAGAACTGTTCCAATTGATCAATGCGATTACGATGTTGATCCTCAATAGAAAAACTATTTTTATAAATCACAAGAATGTTTAACTTTAAAATAAAGCTTGTTAATTTTTTAAATAGAATATTAAGAAAAAATGACAACAAAAAAAAATTTATGTTAGGGTCAATTTATCTTAATGAAGCAAGAAAAAGATATGATAAGTTTAAAAACTTAAATGAAGCTGAATACAAAGTTTTTTCTCAAACTGGTGAAGATGGAATACTTGATTTTATCTTAAACAAACTTCAAATTTCTAATACTAAGTTTGTAGAAATAGGAGTAGGTGATTACTCTGAGGCAAATACTAGGTTTATATATGAAAATTCTTTTTCAGAGGGACTCATAATTGATGTAATAGATAATTTTAAAAAAAAAGTATCTGATAATATCGATTTATGGAAAGGTTTAATAAACGTAGAAAATGTGAATATTGATTTAGAGAATATAAACCCTATTTTAAAAAGATATAATTTAGATAAAAATTTAGATTTATTTTCAATAGATATAGATGGAAATGATTATTGGATAATTGATAAACTAAGTCATAATATTAGCAAAATTTTTGTTTTAGAATACAATCCGACTTTTGGCCATAATTTAGAAATTACTGTTCCATATAATAAATATTTTTCGAGATTTAAAGAGCACTATTCTGGTTGTTATTATGGGGCGTCTCTCAAAGCTATGATTAAAATTATGAATTCAAAAGGTTTTGAATTTCTTGGCACTAATAAGCTAAATTTTAACGCTTTTTTTGTTTCAAATAAAGTTTCAAATAATTTTAGCGCAATAATAAATAATATACATGATTTATCACATCATACGAAATTACATATTAGAGACAGTAGAAATGAAAAAGGTGAACTTAATTATTTAGATCAAAAACAAAGGTTAAAAACAATAGAGGACAAAGAAGTTGTAGATGTTTCAAATTCTACACATAAAAAATATAAAATAAAAGATTTAATCTCTAGAATCTAATAAGTGAAGATATTTAATATACACAATATAAAAAAATTTATTCTAACTTTTATAAATGTTATATTTATTTTTTTAAAAACATCAATTATTTACAGAACAAACCCTTTATCTAAATTTATATTTTTTTACTTTCCTGTAAAAGCTTATCAAAAAAATATTTTAGAATTAATTGAAAATTTAAATAAAAAATCAAACGTCTTTCCTTATATCATTTACAATTCATTTTCATCAGAAGAATTAAAAAAAAGTGAAAATGCACTATTTCTTGATTTGGGTTATTTACGATTTATACCATTCTATAATTTTTTTTTATCAAGAATAAGTTTTATCTTTAGCAGTTATGTAAATTATGTATTTTTATCAAAAGCTAAAAATGTTTATATAAGTCATGATATCTACGATACTCCGATGGTTAATAAAAAAGATGAAAAAAAACTATTTATTGAACTATCTAAATTAGATTACATATTTGTATCTTCTAATATAGCAAAAATTTATTTTAAAAAAAAATTTAAGAAATATATAAAAAAAAATCTTGATGTTAAAATAATAAATACAGGATACTTGAAATTAGATCATGTTTCTAGGGAGTTAAAAAATATAAAAGAAAAAGAAGACTCTATTCTTTTAGCACCAACAGCAAGTCGACATTATAAACGATTCAACTTATCATTAAATTTAAATAAACTTATAAAATTTCTTTTAAATAAAAATTTTAAGGTAATTTATAGACCACATCCAATGGACTTAACCAATAAAGGTGAACTATATGAAACTCAGGAAACAATTAAAAAATTTCAAGACCATGAAAATTTTACCATAGATATATTACCATCATATTTAAAGAGCTACTCAAAGTCATTTATCTTAATAACAGATTTTTCTGGCACAGCTTATACTTTTTCATTTTCACAAAATAAACCTGTCTTATTTTACTCAAATATCAATAATATTATAAAAAAAGATTTCAAAAATCTTTATTATTTTAATGACAGAAAAAAAATTGGTTTTACAGTGAATAATCTTAATGATTTATTTAATAAATTAAACAAAATTAAGAATAATAAAAATTTATTTAAAAATAGAATTAAAAAACTTAAAAAAAAAAGAATAGAAAATTTTGGAATGTCTTTAAAAATTACAAAAAAACAAATCGAAAAAATAATTTAAAAATCCTAAAATGAAAACAGCTTTTTTTATTGAAGGAAACTCAAAAAATCCAGGGGGATACAATCAGGTCTTAAATTCGGCAGTTTTTTTGAATTATTTTTTTGGTAATAAAAATAATTATATATTTATAACAAACGATGAAAAACTTAAAAAAGAACTAAATAAAATAGGAGTGAAATCTGAAATATATAAAAAGAATATAATTGAAAAATTTCTTGATTATATATTTGGTCTTAAATTTTTAATTAACTTCCTCATATATTTTAATTTAAAACACTCATTTGCAAAATTCTTAAAAAAGAAAAAAATAAAATTAATTTTTTTTTTAAGCCCATCTATATACGCAACTTTCTGTGATGATATAAATTTTGTGATTAATATCTGGGATGTAGATCATAAAAAAAACAGCCCTTTTCCAGAACATAAAAAGGATTATGTTTATGAAAAGAGAGAAAATTTTTTAAAAATTGTTCTATTCAAGTCTTTTAAGATTATTGTTCCACATGAGGAAAACAAAAATGAGTTAGTAAAATTTTATAATATTCCTGCATCGAAAATCGCAATTCAGACATTTATACCTTATTTACCAAATATGGATTTTTCCATAAATAAATCTGATAAAATTAAAGAAAATTACAATTTGGAAAAAATAAAAAAAAAAAAAATTATTTTATATCCCGCAACATTTTGGGCTCACAAAAATCATAATTTTATTATAGAAGCTGCAAAAGTTATGGTTAAAGACAATAAAAATGATTTTCATTTTGTGATGACTGGCTCTGACCGAGGAAATTTAAATCATATACTAAACTTAATAAGTTCAGAAAACTTACAAAATTATATAACTGTACTTCCTTTGATATCAAATTTTTTATTAAAAAAATTATATAATGAATGCTTTGCAGTAATAATGCCAACAGATGCTGGCCCTACAAACTTACCTTTATATGAAGCTATGTTTTTTAAAAAACCAATATTTTACTCTGATAAAATGAATAATGACCAAGAACTTAAAAAAATTATTTTTTCTATTGATTTGTCTGATGTGCATAGTTTTTTAAAAGAGTTATATAATATAAATAATAATGATATTAAAACTAAAATAATGAAAGGCTATGAATACTATAATAAATTTTGTACGAAAGAAAGTTTACACTTAAATTATAAACTAATTATTGATGAATTTAATAAACAATATTCCAAATGGAATTAATAGATTTAATTATTTAATTTTTTTTTTATTAAATTTAATATTAACGTTACTCCGTATCCAAAAAAAAATGACATATAAATTAATATTGGAACAAATAGTCTAGTTTTTCCATACCAGCCTAATAATACGTAATAGTAAAGTATTGAAAAGAGTAATAATATTGTAATTCTAGGGTGCTTTTTAAAACATATTATTAACCCTACAAAACTGATCAAGTATATAAAGATGCTATAGATAATTCTAAATGGTATTAACTCTTTATGTTTTTCGCTAAAACTGAAATCACCAATTTCAGGAGATGAATAATCTTTATAGAAATCGTAATCAAAATAAACAAAAAATGGATTTAATACAGAAAAATGTAAAAATTTATTTATAACTTTTTTAAATACGATTAAAGGATTTTGATAAACTATTTCATAAGCTCTTTCATTTAAGTAATTATAGTATTTAATTCTATCTCTCTCTTTTTCAATTCTTACACCTATTCCATATGGTGTCTTTTCCTCCAGTACACTATCTGTAATCACCTCTGGTAAATTATTTTCTAACCATAGAATTGCCTTTTTAGACTCAGATTTATTGATTTCTTGGGATGTTTTATTTGTAGAATTAACAAGTATATTTTTTGCGAAATACTTGTACATCACATATTTCCCTTCAGTCGGCATTATATAAAAAATATCAGCTCTTTTATAGTTATGCATGCCTAATAAAAAACAAATAATAATATAAGGAACACAGATAAATGAAATTTTAATAAATTTTTCTTTTTCTAAACTTAATAGATAATAAACGATAACAATAAATATATAAAAAATTCCAGCTGATCTTTGAATAAATAATACTCCTAAAAGAAGACCAATGATTAAAAAATTAATTTTATTTTGATCATTTTTTAAAATCATTGATAATAAAATTATTTGAAGAGAGAAAAAGATAGACTCAGTCCAGAAAGATGAATGATATTGAATTATTGTAGGCTCTAAACACAAAAAGGTTACAATGGAGAAACTTACAACATGATTAAAGTATTTAGAAATTTGAGAATAAAGGAAATATAATGAGAAATAATAAAGTAAAGATTGCATTACTAAAAATGGAAGTTTTCCTCCCAATGAAACCTTATAATTTTCCCAATCTTCTATAATATTGAAATTTGTAAAATATGCATATAAAGCCACTATTCTTTGAGGCAAAGGTTTTGTAAACATTTCATCCCCTGCTAGAAAGACTGATGAACCATTTTTTACTTGTTCAAGAATATTTGCAGCTTTGTACCAATGTGCATGAGTTTCTTCTTTTAACATTATGTGAATAATTCCATCTAATTGGTATGAGTCGTAATTATAAATATAAAAAAAACTTAAAGATATCGATAAAAGACAAGATGAAGTGATTATAAAAATTATTAATATTTTTTTATTTAACATTTTAATTTAGGATATTATTTACTTGTGTAGCAATCCATTTGATATCTTTTTTTTTCAAGCTAAAGTACGAAGGAAGATATAAGCCATATTTAGATAAGTATTCTGAATTTTTAAAATTATCTTTATTTTTATTTAAATAATTTTTTAATATTTTTTGTTTGTTCATTGGATAAAAAAAAGGTCTAGTTTGAATACCAATTTTATGAAGTTTTTTTGCTAGATTTTTTGCAGTATAATTCTTTTTTAATATAACAATTCCCACAACCCAATAAATATTAGTAAATTTTTCTTTTTGAGGAGGCTGCATGAATATAAATTTATTTTTAGAAAGAATTTTATAATACATTTTTCCTATATCGATTTTTTTTTTAATTACTTTATTAATATTATTTAATTGGCTTAAACCCATAGCGGCTTGAATGTTTGTATACCTATAATTCCATCCAATATCTGTATGATTAAATCTATCTTTTTTTCCAAAACATAAATTTCTTAACTCAACACATTTTTTTTTGTAAATTGGATTATTAGTAGAT
>CVSM01000053.1 GCA_001180065.1 Candidatus Pelagibacter communis | reverse complement strand
GTTGTCTCAATGCTTGTGTTGCTCTGTTGAACTCACTATTTTTAAAACTAAATCCCCCACTTAAAGCTAAAACCCTTCCCGTGTATGGGTCCATTACAACTATTCCACCATTTACTTTAGGAAGTTGTTTTAAACTATAATTTTTACCATTTATTTTTTGGACATAAATTATATCTCCAATTTTAAATAATTCCTCAAATTCTCTTTTTGTCCAAGTAATATCCTTATATTCTATCATTCCCTCTGATTGATTTTTAGTTTCAATAATAGCTGAAAATTTATTAATCTTTTTTATAATTGCAATTTCCCATTTAATAGATTTTTCTAATTCATATTTTTCTAGATCTTTTGTCCAATTTTTTTTATAAGTTTTGTTTTCTAATGCTCCTCTCCAACCTTTTCTTTTATCGTATGCAATTAAGCCTTCCCTTAGAGAGTCAGTTGCAATTTTTTGTAGTTCTAAATTAATTGGAGTATTTATATTAAAACCTTGATTATAAACTTTTTCATAAGTAAGTTTTTCAATAATATTTTTTCTTACATCTTCAATATAATATTGAGTATCCTCTAAAAAGATTTTCTTGTTTTTTTTCAGTTCTATTTTTTGTTTTTTGATTTTTTGAAAATTTTCTAATGTTATAAACTTGTTATCAAATAAATTTTTTAAAACTAAATCACGTCTAAATTTTGCTAGTTCTTCATTTCTATAAGGATTGTATTTGCTTGGAGCTTTCGGTAAAGCTGCTAACAAAGCCGCTTCAGAATAATTAAGTTCTTTAATTGATTTATCAAAGTACTCTAAACTTGCTGCCGCAACTCCATATGCTCCGCTAC
>CVSM01000052.1 GCA_001180065.1 Candidatus Pelagibacter communis | reverse complement strand
ATAAAGAAAATTGGCTTTCATCTAAGAATTATATTCTAAATTTTAACAAATTTTTGTTAAAAGTTAATAAATTAGACTCAAGTTCTAAAATTTTAGATATCGGATGTGGAAGAGGCAAAATCATAGGGGCTTTAAGTTCAAAATTAAAACTTAAAAATAAACCAATAGGTATAGATTTAGTTAATCATAAAGATAAAGATAAAAGAATAAAATTTAAAAAAACTGATGCTGTATCCTTTTTTTATAAAAATAAAAATAAATTTGATCTAATTTTGGTTAAGCAGACTATCCATTTACTTAAAATGAATGAAATCAAAACTTTGTTAATTATAATGAAAAAACATTTGAAGCCAAAAGGTAAAATTTTGATAATTTCATTAAACTCACAAAAAAATGAAATACCTAGCTTTAAATTAATGCAAATAAAATTAATGAGATCTTTTGATAAAGATAAGAAAATTTTTAGATTAATTTCAAAATTTTATCCAGAAAAAATTGTTAAATATTTTTCATACAAAGTTAAAATAACTAAAAAAGAATTTATTAATATGATTTCAAGAAAATTTATTTCTACACTCCTAGATTTTAGTAAAGAGCAAATTGCCACTGGTATAAATGAGATAAATTTTAAATATAAAAAAGATTTAAGATTTAATGATAAATTAGTTTGTATAATTATCAAAAATAATTAAAATTGTCTTATGAATCAATTTATTACAAAGTTTAATAATTTCTTCTCAAATTTTGAGGCTATAGGACCTCTTTTATTTAGACTTGGAGTGGGAACAGCTTTTATTATTTATGGTATTGGAAAATTTCCATTACCGCCTGAAGGACTTATCGAGTATTTCGATTTATCACCATTACTCGCAAGTTTAGTTGCAATATCAGAAGTATCTACAGGAATTATTTTAATAATTGCAAATTTTATTAAGAATCCAATTGGGCATACACTAACTAGATTAGTAGGATTAAATATTATAATTTTAATGGTGTGTATTTTTGCGGTAGCTCATAGAGATTGGTTTATAA
>CVSM01000051.1 GCA_001180065.1 Candidatus Pelagibacter communis | reverse complement strand
ATTAGCGACGTGATAGCCGAGTCTGCTGTGTCAACTATTTGTGATAATGAGGATAGTGTGGCTGCAGTCGATGCTGAGGATAAAGTAACATGCTATAGAAACTGGCTAGGATTAATGAAAGGTAATTTAAAAGTTCAATTTGAAAAAAATGGTAAAAATTTAGAAAGAAAATTAAATCCTGATAGAAGCTATATTTCAAAAGATGGAAAAAAATTAAAACTTCATGGTAGAAGTTTACTACTAATTCGAAATGTAGGTCATCTTATGACTAATCCCTCTATAATTTTAAAAGATGGTAGTGAAATTCCAGAAGGAATAATGGATGCATTTATAACAACAGCAGCTGCAATGCATGATTTAGAAAGAAAAAGAAATTCGAGAAAGGGTTCAATTTATATTGTTAAACCAAAAATGCATGGACCTGATGAAACAGATTTTACAAATTTAATTTTTTCTAGAGTTGAAGATTTATTTAATTTAAAAAAATTCACTTGTAAAATCGGAATTATGGATGAGGAAAGAAGAACTTCGGTAAACCTCAAAGAATGTATTAGAACTCTAAAAAATCGAGTTTTTTTCATTAATACTGGTTTTTTAGATAGGACTGGTGATGAAATGCATACATCAATGGAAGCAGGTCCGATGATTAAAAAAGGAGATATGAAATCATCAAAGTGGATTGCTGCATATGAGGATAATAATGTGGATATAGGGTTAAAATGTGGTTTTTTTGGTAGAGCACAAATAGGTAAAGGTATGTGGGCTATGCCAGATAAAATGAAAGAAATGATGGAAGAAAAAGTTAATCATTTAAAAGCAGGAGCTAATTGTGCATGGGTACCATCACCTACGGCTGCATCTTTACATGCTTTACATTATCATCAAATAAATATTTTTGATGAACAAAAAAAAATTTTAAAACGTGAACAAGCTAAACTTGATAATCTTTTAACTATACCAATAGCAAATAGACCTAATTGGTCAGTTGATGAAATTAATTCGGAAATATCAAATTCAGCTCAAACACTTTTAGGATATGTTGTGAGATGGATAGATCAAGGGGTTGGATGTTCGAAGGTTCCAGATATAAACAATGTTGGATTGATGGAGGATAGAGCAACATTAAGAATCTCTTCTCAACATATAGCAAATTGGATACATCACGGAATAACAACAAAATTACAAGTCATTGAGATTATGAAGCAAATGGCAAAAGTTGTAGATCAACAAAACGAAGGTGATAAAAATTATATCAAAATGAGTGATGACTTTGATAGGTCTCAAGCATTTAAAACAGCCTGTGATTTAATTTTTAAGGGAAAACAACAACCTTCTGGATATACTGAACCTCTTTTACACTACAATAGATTAAAGAAAAAAATTAATCAAAATTAGAATTTAATTTTGATCTATTTTTAAAAGCAGAAAATAAAGTTCCATCATCCAAGTTTTCTATTTCACCACCTACAGGTAGACCCTGAGCCAATTTCGTAATTTTTACTTTACAGTTTTTAAGACTATCTTGGATATAATAAGCAGTTGTTTGCCCCTCAACGGTCGCACTTGTTGCTAAAATTACTTCCTCGATTTTTTCTTTTCTAACTCTATCAACTAAAGAGTTAATCAATAAATCCTCTTTTCTGTTACTCAAAGAGGATATAGTACCACCTAAAATATGAAAATAACCTTTGAAAATATTTGAATTTTCAATTGACCATTGATCAGCTATATCCTCAACGACACAAATTTTATTGAATTTAACTTCTGTATTTTCACAGTTAATACATCCACCTAAGTTAGATCTTAATGAGCCACATGATCTACATCTTGTGACATTTTTATAAACTTTAGCTAATACATTCGCCATAGGTTTGACTATTTCCTCTCTATTATTTATCAGTTTCAAAACTATTCTTTTGGCTGATTTTGGACCTAACCCAGGTAATTTTGAAATAAGCTTAATTAAATCTTCTATCTCATTAATATTGTTCATTTTTTAAAGTGGCCACTTAAATCCTGGAATTCCAATTCCGCCTGTTGTTTTAGAAATTTCTTCTGAAGTTTTACTTTTAAGTTGGACTTTTGCATTGTTGTGAGCCGCAATAATTAAATCTTCTATAATTGATTTACTCTCTTTCAAAATTTCATCAGAAATTTCTATTTTTTGCATTTCTCCCTCACCATCTAAAATAATTTTTATAGAATTTGAGCCAGAAATACCTTCAGCTCTAATTTTTTTTATATTTTCTTGGCTTTCTCTCATTTTTTTTTCAAGTTCTTTAGCTTTATCTAATATCTTTTTAAAATCAGTCATTTATTCCTCATTTTTTTCATTTGAAATAACATCTATTAAATTTGCATCTGGAAATTTTTCAATAACACTTTTATATAAATTTGTACTCTTGGCTTTTTCGAATAATGCAAGTTTTTTATTTTTTTCTTTTTCCTTGATTGATATTTCACCTTTTGTTTTACTTAAAGTAATTATCCATCTTTGATCTGTCCATTCAAAAAGTTTTATAGATAAATCTTTAACAAAATTTTTATCTAAATTGTCATTAAATGAAATTTCAATTCTATTTTTTTCAAAACTTACAAGATTTACATTTTTTTCTAATTCATATTTTAGTTTCATTTCTTTTTTTTTAGAACAAACTGACAAAAGATTATTAAATGAATTAATTATAATTTTTTC
The DNA here is from genome assembly GCA_001180065.1 of Candidatus Pelagibacter communis. Taxonomy (GTDB): domain Bacteria; phylum Pseudomonadota; class Alphaproteobacteria; order Pelagibacterales; family Pelagibacteraceae; genus Pelagibacter; species Pelagibacter ubique_G. Next base: position 1,144 of record CVSM01000051.1, on the reverse strand, counting down.
TTGAGCTTTAACATCATTCTGTAATTCTGATTTAACCTTTTTTTCCTGAGATACATTCTTTATTTGATTAATTGGTTCTGTTTTAAGATCATTAATTAAATCATTTTCAATTGACTTTGGTAGATCTTTTTTTTTTAAAATATCATTATTTGATTTTGATGAGCTTAAATACATCAACCTCGTTAGAAACATTTCAATCGATAAGTTTTGATTAGAGACAATATCTAGCTCTTCAAGTGTCCTTAATGTGAATTGCCAAAATAATATTAAAATCTCCTTTTCTATTTTGTTTGAAATTTCTTTTATTTTGAGAAATTCATCATCGTTTAATGAAAAATTTGTACTTTCTAAAGTAAGTGAGTTAATATTTTTAAAATAATATACTAATTCTAAAAAATCATTTATAAAAACTTTTGGCTCAATGCCTTGATCATAGATCTTTCTGTATCTTTTGATAACTTCATTTTCCTTTCCTTCCAAAATTAATTCAAAAAGTTTTATCAACTGCGACTTATCAAAATATCCATAAATTTTCTGTGCTTCTTCTAAATTAAGTTCTTTATCTTTTTCCATAGCTAACAAACCTCTATCTAATAATGATAATGCATCTCTTACTGAGCCTTCTGATATCTTTACAATTAATTTTAAAGCATCATCTGAGACACTTCCTTTTTCTAAATCTTTAATTCTTTTAATGAAGGTAAATAACTCTGATGACTTTATTCTTAATAAGTCAAATCTTTGGCACCTAGAAACAACTGTAATTGGAATTTTTTTTATTTCTGTTGTTGCAAATATAAATTTAAGATATTCTGGAGGTTCTTCTAATGTTTTTAATAAGGCATTAAAAGCTTGTTTACTTAACATGTGCACTTCATCAATAATGAATATCTTAAATTTAGATGAAGTAGGACCATATCTAGAAAATTCGATTAAATCTCTAACATCATCAACTCCTGTTTTACTTGCTGCATCTATTTCAAGAACATCGATATGACTTGAATTTGTAATTGCTTCACAATTTTCACAAAAGTTGTTTTTACAGATTTTTTCGATACCATTTTTACAATTTAATGATTTAGCTACAATTCTTGCTGTTGTTGTTTTGCCTACTCCTCTTATTCCAGTAAATAAAAACGCGTTC
>CVSM01000050.1 GCA_001180065.1 Candidatus Pelagibacter communis | reverse complement strand
ACCCACAAACGCTAAAGGCTTAGAATTATTTTTTAATCCTTTCCATTCCATTGTCACTAAATACGAACCTCTAATACTTCCTTGACCAACACCAATTAAAGCATTCATCCCCAATTTTTTCATTTGTTTGGTATCATAAACATTAATTTTTAAGCCAAATTTTTTTAAAGTTCTCAATCTTTTTGCATACTCATCTGGATGTAAAACATTCCCTGGCTCAGAGACTAGATCTCTTGTATAAAATGTTCCTCTTTCAATTGCTTTAAATTTTAATCGACTTTGAGATAAGGATTTATCACTTTTACCAACAACATTTATATTGATATCATTAAGTTTTTTTTTTGTTTTATATTTGTGGAAAGTGTAAGATTTAAGTTTTAGCCCATGAAGAAAGTGAGAGATAAAATTTGGATGTTTTGTATTTATATTTTTCGAATTGATTGAATACTCACTATTTTTGCCATTATTTATTCTGCCATAAAGTTCAGCTCCTAAATTTTCTATTTTTGAATTTTTGGAGTCTTTTTTGATTGATACTAAAATTATTTTTCTTTTAGAATTTAATTCAAAAACATGTATATTTTTTTTCAAATCACAAGTTTTTAACAATTCTGATATGTATGAGATTTCTGACATAGAAATATCATTTTTTAGACTTTTTATATCGAATTTTTCATTTACGAATAAAATCAAGTTACCGGAAATCTTCTTTGAGGCCTTATTTTTATAATAAATTTGAACAGTCATAAATTTTAAATACACTCTCTACAAGATGAATGGTATATATAAAGTAATTAATTATTTTCAATGAAAAAATTGATATTTCGTAAATTTGCTAAAGATATACTTATTTTCTTCATAATAATGTGTCTAAGTATCGGCTTAATTGTTTGGACACTTCAAGCAGTAAATTATTTTGATTTTGTAACACAAGATGGTCATGGGCTAAAAACCTACTTTACCTATACTATTTTCAATTTCCCAAAAATAATACACAGAATAATTCCATTTATTTTCTTCATAACTCTTTTTTATTTAATAACTAATTATGAGCAAAAAAATGAGCTTTCAATTTTTTGGATAAATGGCGTAAGCAAAATAGATTTTACTAATAAGATTATATTTTTATCTATCATACTAACGGTTTTTCAAATATCCTTGGGAAGCTTATTTTCTCCCTATTCACAATTTAAAGCAAGAGAATCTCTCAAAGACTCTAACGTTGATTTTTTTACCTCATTAATTAAAGAAGGTAAATTTATAAATGCCGTAGAAGGCCTTACTATTTTCATAAAAAAAAAAAATATGGATCAAACTTTTTCAAATATTTTTATAGATGACTCAACTAAAAATAATTCTAAAATGATATATGCAAAAGATGGGGTCATCATAGATAATAATCAAAGGAAATCATTTCAATTATTTAATGGTAAAGTAATTAATAATGAAAAAAAAAAAATTAATGTTTTTGGTTTTGAACAAATTGATTTTAACTTAGCTGATTATTCATCTAATTCTATACTTGTTCCTAAAATTCAAGAGAGATCATCCAAAAATCTTTTAGCTTGTTTGCTTATTTTTCAAAAAAAAATTTCAGAATTTAAAAATGATATAAGTTGTGATAGATCATTATCTAAAGAAATAAATCAAGAATTATTTAAAAGATTTTATAAACCTCTTTATATTCCATTAATTGCTTTGTTGTGTTGTTTCTTAATTTTGGTTCCTAAAAATAGTTTTAGATATTCTAAAAATAAAAAAATTATTTTTTTGTGTACATTTTTTTTAATAATTTTTTCAGAGGCATCTTTAAGGTATTCGTCGATTTCTTTAGTTTCAACATATATTTATCTCTTTATACCTTGGATTAGTTTTGGTTTAATCTATTTCTTTTTTTATACAAAATCTAAAAATGTTTAAAATTTACGAAAAATATTTGATTAAAAATTTTTTAGGAAAATTCTTTTTGATAAGTCTTATTTTTTTAAGTTTAATAATAGTTTTAAGTATTTTAGAAGAGATCTCTTTTTTTAAAAATTTAGGAACAAGTTTTCTTTTTCCTTATTTTTTAACTTTATTAGGAGCTCCAATTACATTATTTGAAATATTTCCTTTTATATTTTTATTATCAACACAATTTTTATTTTACGATCTATTCAAAAAAGATGAGCTTATTCTTTTAAAAAGTAATGGATTAAGTAATTTAAAAATCATAAAAATATTATTTATTTCATCAATGCTGATGGGAATCGTAACTGTTTCTCTTTATTACTCTTTAGCTTCAAAGCTAAAATTTTATTACACTGATATTAAAAATAATTTTTCAGATGATAACAAATATCTTGCAGTTGTTACTGATAGTGGTTTATGGCTAAAAGATGAGGTTGATAATAGTACTCTGATTGTTAAAGCTAATTATATTAAAGATAATTTTTTAATAGATGTTATTATTAATAAATTTGATGATAACTTTAACCTAATTGATACAGTGCAAGCTAATAAAGTAGATATAACAAATACAGATTGGGTAATTAAAAATGCGATTATCACTAAGGATAATATTACACAAAAAACAAGCGAGAATATTATTTTTAAAACAAACTTTGATCAAGATAAGATAAATAGTTTATTTTCAAATATTTCAACATTAAATCTATTGGAGCTTTTTGATCTCAAGAAAGATTATGAGAAACTTGGCTATTCTTCAGATGAAATTATGATTCATTTGTTGAAACTTTTTTCTACTCCTCTTCTTTATGGTATTTTGACAGTCCTATCTTCAATAATTATGTTTAACTTTAGGAGAGAAAAATCAATTGTTTTTCATGTAATATTAGGAATTTTTATGTCTGTTATGATCTATTATTTGAATTTTATGTTCACTTCTTTAGGAAACACTGGAAAAATACCCATAATATACTCAATTTTTATGCCATTATTATTTATTTCATTAATTGCAACCATTGGTTTAATTAGAGTTAATGAAAAATAATTTATTAATATTTTTTTTTATATTTCTGTCTTTATATAAAAACACCTATGCAGATCAATTTTTATTTGAAACCTCAAAAATTGATATAACCGAAGGTGGAAAATATATTTATGCTTCTGATGGCAAAGCTATATCTGCTGATAAGAATTTAATAATAGAGGCAAATAACTTTGAATATTCAAAAGAGTTAAAAAAGTTAAAGGCTTTTAAAGGTAATGCGTTATTTAAATCTGATGATTTTAGAATAGAATTTGGAGAGATAGAATTAGACCAAATAAATTTAATCGTCACTGCTAAAAATGAAGTACAAATTTATGATAACAAAAAAGAAATGAGTATAGAGACAGATATGATAATTTATGATCGTAAGATTAGTGTTATTCAATCACAATCAATTTCCTATTTAAAAGATAAATTCCAAAATGAGTTTATCGCTGAAAAATTTATATATGATATTCCTAAAAATCTTTTAAAATTAGAGAATGTAAAATTAAAAGATAATCAGAACAATAATTTTCAAGTAGATTTAGCTTTTATAGATACAAATTTAAACAGACTTGTAGGAAAAGATGTATTAATTAATTTAAATAATACATCTTTTAATACAGGTAATGAACCAAGGCTTAAAGGAAATAGTGTTGAACATAATAATGAAATAACTGAGATAAATAAAGGAGTTTTTACAACTTGTAAAAAAACTGGTAAATGTCCACCATGGCAATTATCAGCAGAAAAGATTACTCACAATAAGCAAAAAAAGGTAATTGAATACAAAAACGCGTGGTTAAACTTATATGATATTCCAGTTGTTTATTTTCCGAAATTTTTTCATCCAGACCCAACTGTTAAAAGAAGGTCAGGTTTTTTAATACCTTCTATTCAAAGTTCAAATAAGAATAGTTTTTTAAACATACCTTATTTTCAAGTGATCAGTGATAATAAAGATTTTACTTTTTCACCAAGACTTTATAATAACAACAAAATATTACTTCAAACTGAGTATAGACAAGAAAACTCGAAAAGTTTTCATATAAGTGATTTTAGTTTTTTCAAAGAAAATGGTGAAGACTCCAAAAATCATTTTTTTTATCGACTTAACAAAAAAATAAATTATTTAAATTTTGAAGACGGTGATATTGAATTTAAATTCCAAAACACTTCTAATGATACTTATCTTAGAGCAAATAAATTAAAATCTCCAATTATTGATAATAAAGAATTTTTAGAGTCATCATTAAATCTTGATTTATACTCTGAGGATCTTTCATTAAGATCCGAATTAATTGTATACGAAGATTTAAATAAAAATCACAGTGATAGATACGAATTTATTCTTCCACGTATAGATATTACAAAAAAAATTGAAAACAAAACTAAACTAAACGGAAATTTTTTATTTAAATCTAATAATTTGATAAGAAATTATGATACAAATATTTTTGAAAAAACAAACATAAATGAATTAATATTTAATTCAGACTCAAAAATTACAAGTGGTGGTATTGTCAATAATTATGACTTTAAATTAAAAAATATAAATTCTGATACTCAAAATTCAAAATCGTATAAAGAAAATGATAATTTTTATTTTTCAGGATTGCTTCAATATAATTCTTCACTTCCACTTTTAAAAGAAAATGATGTTTTTAGAAAAATTCTTAAACCTAAAATTTCACTTAAACTAAGTCCTAATAGTACTAAAGATATAAGAAATGAGTATGTTAGGATGGATGTAAATAACATTTATAATCTAGACAGATTGTCTTCTGCTAATACAACCGAAGGAGGAGCCTCAATTACATATGGTAGTGATTTCACCTTTTTTGATAAAAAAAAATCTAGAGAAACCCTCAATTTTAAGATAGCCAATAACTTAAGATTTGAAGAAAATAAAGATCTACCAGTCAATAATCAAATTGGCCAAAAAACATCTGATTTTTTTGGGGAAATTTTATACAGCCCTAACCAAATTTTTACCACAAAATATAACACATCAATCAAGAATAATCTAAGTGATATTAGTTATGAAAACTTTTCTACTGAAATAAGTATAAATAATTTTGTAACAACTTTTGATTATTTAAATGAAAATAATAGTAAATCAAAAAATTCTTATTTGGTTAGTAAAACAGAATATTCATTTGATGATAGTAATAGTATTATGTTTTCTACAAGAAAAAATAAAACAACCGACTTAACAGAGTATTATAATTTTATCTATCAATATAAAAACGATTGTTTAGCAGCATCGATTGAATACAATAAAGATTACTATGATGACAGGGATATTAAACCTGAAGAAAATATTTTCTTTAAATTGACAATTATTCCTTTTGGGGAAACTAGTAGTCCAAACTTAAAAAATTGATGATAAAAAAAATTATCTTTTCTTACTTTATATTTTTATTTCTAACAACAGCATCATTTTCAGAAACAAAGATATACATTAAAGTCTCGGTTGAGAATGAAATAATCACTAATTATGATATTCAAAAAGAAATTAGATATCTACAAATTTTGAATAATGATCTAAAAAATTTAGAAGATACGAAAAAAATTGAAATTGCTAAAAACTCATTAATAAACGAGATTATTAAAAAGAAAGAAATAATAAAGTTATTTGATTTTGAGGATGAGAATTTATTTGTAGAACAATATTTAAAGGATCTTTATATCAAACTAAATATCAATAATGAGAAAGATTTTGAGAAAATGCTTTTAAAAGATGAAAATTATTCATTGGATGAAATTAGGAAAAAATTAAAAATAGAAATTTTATGGAATGAATTGATTTATTCTAAATATGTAAATCAAATAAAAATTGATAAAGATTTATTGACAAAAAAGGTAAATAATCTAAGCGCTAAAATAAGAAAAGAATATTTGTTATCAGAAATTATTGTTACGAAACCTTTTGACGCAAATTTTGAAGATTTTATAAAAAAGATTATTACCAGTATTTCAGAGATTGGATTTAATAATACTGCAAATATTTATAGTATAGCCGAAACTGCAAAATTAGGAGGAAAATTAGGGTGGATAGATGAGAATAATTTATCTGAGTTAATATTCAAAGAACTGAACAAGATTGATGAAGGTGAGTATACCAATGTTATAAATATTGGAAATAATTTTATGATTTTAAAGATTGAAAAAATAAGACTTAAAGAAATTTCTATTAATAAGAAAAATGAATTTAATAAAATGATAAAATATGAAACTAACAAGCAATTAAATCAATTTTCAAGAATTTATTTTGAAAAATCAAAAATCAACTATTCTATTAATGAAAATTAAACCAATTATAATAGTAAGTGGAGAACCAAATAGTATTTTTTACGAAATTTTTTTTAAATCAGTGAAAAAAAAAAAATTCAAAAGTCCATTATTATTGATCACTTCATTTAAATTATTTAAGGCACAAATGAAAAAGTTCAAATTTAAAGGTGAAATTAACCTTCTTAAGATCAAGAATTTTAATAAATTAAGAATTAAAAAAAATATTAATATTATCAATGTAAATTATAATAATTATAAAAACTCAAAAAAAAATAAACTTGAGTCAAAAATTTATATTAGACAATGTTTTGATATTGCTTTTAACCTATTAAAAAAAAAAATAACAAACAAATTTATTAATGGACCTGTTAATAAATCAAGTTTTTTGGATAAAAAATTCTTAGGTATAACTGAATATATTTCTGATAAATTTAATATTAAAAAAAACGCCATGTTAATTTACAACAAGGAATTATCTGTTTGTCCACTTACAACTCACCTACCACTCAAATTTGTATCAAAAAAAATAAGCAAGGCTCTTATAAAAGAAAAAGTGATTTTAATTAATGATTTTTATGTAAATAATATCGGTTTTAAACCAAAAATAGGAGTTACTGGTTTAAATCCACATTGTGAAAGCATTGATAAATTTGATGAAGATAATAAGATTATTCTTCCAACTATAAAATTTCTCAAAAAAAAAGGTTATAAAATCAATGGGCCTTTTCCTTCTGATACAATCTTTTTAAATCAAAATAGAGAGAAATTCGACGTTATATTAGGTATGTATCACGACCAAGTTTTAACACCAATCAAAACAATAAAAGAGTATGATGCAATAAATATCACTTTGGGATTACCTTTCTATAGAGTTTCTCCTGATCACGGTCCTAATATAAAAATGATTAATAAAAACTTGTCAAATCCATTGAGTTTATCCCAAGCATTAAAATTTTTAGACCAAAAGTGATAAAAGCAAAGAAAAGTTTAGGGCAAAATTTTTTAATTGATAGAAATATAATTGATAAAATAACAAGTATAGTTGAAATTAAGAATAAATCTATATTAGAAGTTGGTCCTGGAACTGGCAATTTAACTTCATCAATACTCAAAAGAAACCCTAAAAAAATACTAGTTGTTGAAAAAGATGATCAACTCGTAAAAAAACTTGAAGAAAGTTTTAGTAAAAAGATAACCATAATTAATAAGGATATTCTAAATTTAAATGAAAATTTATTAAGTCAAGAGGAATTAATTGTATTTGGAAACTTGCCCTATAATGTTTCAACAGAAATTTTATGTAAATGGATTCTAAATTTAAATGATAATAAGATATGGTTTAAAAGTTTAATATTAATGTTTCAAAAAGAAGTAGCTGATAGAATAATTTCTAATTTTAATACTTCAGATTATGGTCGTCTATCAATATTAGCAAATTGGAAGCTAAATGTGAAAAAAGTTTTTGATATAAAACCAAATTGCTTTTCACCTAAGCCCAAAATAGATAGTACTTTATTATTTTTTACTCCAAAAAAAAATTTTTTGAAACTTAAAAATCCTTTAGCTTTAGAAAAAATAACAAGAATTTTTTTTTCTCATAGAAGAAAAATGATAAAAAAACCCTTCAAACAATTATTTTCGAATAATTCGAATCTAATTAATGAATTAAATATTAATTTAAATTTAAGACCACAGAATCTTAGCTTTGAAACATATTATAAACTTGCACATGAATATGAAAAATTAATTAGTTAGTTTTTCAACGTGTTTTCTAATATATTCAATATCATAATCTTTCGATCCATTATTGATTTCTGCATTTATTAAATTTAAAATTTTAGAGTAACATAGATTGAGATCCTCATTAATTACTACATAATCATAATTAATCCAATGCAGGACATCTCTACTAAATTGTTTCATTCTCTCCTCAACAATTAATTCATCTCTCATATGTCTTTTGGATAACCTCTTGAATAAAACTTCTTTGCTTGGAGGTAAAATAAAAAAAGTAATTAATTTATAGTCTAATCCTTTGTTTTTAATTTGGTCTGCTCCTTGCCAGTCTATATCAAATAAAACATTTGTACCTTTATTAAGTTTGTCTATAATTGGTGTTCTAGTAGTGCCATAAAGATTATTAAAAACTTTTGCATATTCTAAAAATTCTTGATTTTGAATTAACCTTTGAAATTCTTCTTCGTTTACAAAATAATAATCTTTATCAGGTTTTTCATTAAATCTAGGTTGTCTTGTAGTATGCGAAATTGAAATTTCGAAATTATCTAAATTTGAGAGTAAATTTACTAGAGTTGTTTTGCCAGCTCCAGAGGGAGAGGATAAAATAATCATTACCCCATCATTTGAAGTGGGCATTTAAAATTAGTTGGCTTTTCCTTCAATAAATTTAACAGCATCACCGACTGTTAAAATTTTTTCTGCTTCACTATCAGAAATTTCAGATCCGAACTCCTCTTCAAAAGCCATTACTAATTCTACTGTATCTAAACTATCTGCACCCAAATCATCTATAAAACTAGACTCTTCTGTAACTTTTGCTTCATCTATACCTAGGTGATCTGCTACTATTTTTTTTACTTTGCTTGAAACATCTTCTGACATATCGATCCTTTTGTTTTAAATTCTTCTTAGTTTAAAAACATATTTTGTCAAGCCATATACATGCCTCCAT
>CVSM01000049.1 GCA_001180065.1 Candidatus Pelagibacter communis | reverse complement strand
TGAAGATAAAAAGTTAAGATACGAAATAAAAAAAAAACATAAATATTATAAAAAAGGAATTGATGAAAATATGTCAATTGATCATAACACTCATTCTTTATTTGGAGCATCAAAAACTTCAGCAGATTTGTTTGTTCAAGAATATGGAAGATATTTTAATTTAAAAACTGTTTGTTTTAGAGGTGGATGTCTAACAGGAGAAAACCATACAGGAGCTCAACTTCATGGTTTTTTATCATTTTTAGTAAAATCAATCATTCAAGGAAAAAAGTATTATGTTTTTGGCTATAAAGGAAAACAAGTAAGAGACAACATTCATAGTTTAGATGTTGTTAAAGCATTTCATGAGTTTATCAAAAGACCAAAAACTGGAGGAAAAGTTTATAACTTAGGTGGTGGTAGAAGTAATAGTTGTTCAATTCTTGAAGCAATTAATTTAATTGAGAATATTAGTAAAAAAAAAAGTAAATATAAGATATTAAAAAAAAATAGATTAGGAGACCATAAGTGGTGGATCTCCGATAATTCTAAGTTTATTAAAGATTATCCGAATTGGAAAATAAGAATATCTTTAAAAAAATCACTAGAACAAATGATAAAATTTGAATTGAAGAATAAAAAAAATGGATAAAAAATTACCGAATAATGCTAAAGTAATAGTAATTGGTGGAGGTGTTATTGGTTGCTCAGTTATTTATCATTTAGCTAAGTTTGGTTGGAAAGATACAATTCTTTTAGAGAGGGATTTATTAACATCAGGTACGACGTGGCATGCTGCAGGTTTAGTTAGTCAATTAGGTCCAACGGCAGCAGTAACTAAAATTAGAAAATATTCGTTAGATTTGTATAAAAAACTTGAGAAAGAAGTTGATCATTCTGCAGGTCTTAAATTAAACGGTGCACTTTCAATTGCGCAAAATAAAGGAAGATGGCAAGAACTTAAAAGACAAGCAACAACAGCTCAACTTTATGATGTTGATGTAAGAATTTTAGATAAAGATAAAATTAAAAAAGATTATCCAATTATTAATACTGAGGATATAATTGGTGGAATTTTAATGCCAGGAGATGGTGCAGCAGATCCATCAGGTGTTACTCACATGTTAGCTAAAGCTGCAAGAAAAGAGGGGGCACAAATTTTTGAAAAATCTCCTGTTGACGAAATTCTTACTAAAAATGGAAAAATTTCTGGAGTTAAAGTTAATGGCATAGAAATAGATTGCGAGTATATTGTCTTAGCTTCTGGAATGTGGTCGAGACAAATCGGGGAAAGGGCTGGAGTTAGCATTCCTCTTTATCCAGCTGAACATTTTTACATCATTACTGAACCAATTAAAAATCTCTCAAAAACTTTACCTGTGATAAGAGATTTCGATAATAGAACTTATATTAAAGAGGACGCAGGTAAAATATTAGTTGGAATTTTTGAGGGAAAATCTATTCCAGCGTGGAACAAAACAAATTTAGTGCCTGAAAATTTTTCATTTGGTGAATTTCAGGAAAATTTTGAACATTTTGAACCTTATTTAAAATCAGCAATTAAAAGATTTCCAGTTTTAGAAACAGCAGGAATAAGAAAATTTTTTTCAGGTCCTGAGTCATTTACACCAGATACAAATACTCTTTTAGGAGAAGTACCAGAAATTAAAAACTTTTTTGTATGTTGTGGTTTAAATAGTATTGGAATTGGTAGTGGAGGAGGAGTTGGTAAAGTTACTGCTGAATGGCTAATTAATGGTCATATTAATGAGGACATTTTTAGTTACGATATTAAAAGGTTTCAAAAATTTCATTCTAAATTAGGTTTTATTAAAAAAAGAATAACTGAGTCATTAGGAGATTTATATGGAATGCATTGGCCGTTTAAACAACACAAAACTTCTAGGAATATCAAAACCTTACCTCATCATGATAATCTAAAAAGTTTTGGAGCATGTTTTGGTGTTTCAGGCGGATACGAGAGACCAATGTGGTTTGCTTTAGATGGAGAAAAAACAGAATATGAATACAGTTATAATTATCAAAATTGGTACCCTTCAGCAGAATACGAGACAAATAATACTACAAAAAACGTTGGTTTATTTGATTTAACTCCATTCTCAAAATTTGAAATAAAATCTGAGAAAGCACACAAGGAATTACAAAAAATTTGCACAGCTAATATAAAAAATGAACCTGGTAAGTGTATTTATACACATATGTTAAATCCTGATGGTGGAATTGAGACTGATTTAACAGTTGTTTGTATTCATAAAGATCACTTTAGAATAATTAGTTCAGCAGCTACAAGAGAGAGAGATAAATTTCATATTAAGAAATACCTAGCAAAAGATATAGAGTTAAAAGATGTTACTGATGATTTTTGTGTATTTGGACTTTTTGGACCAAAAAGTCGAGCTTTAATGAAATCAATTTCAAAAGATGATTTTGAAAATGATAACTTTAAATTTAGCACCGCTAAATATATTACTATTGAATCAGTTAAAATTTGGACTCAAAGATTGTCATATGTTGGTGAATTAGGTTATGAATTATATGTAAAATCTGAGGATGCAAAAAAAATTTATGAATTGTTAGTTGATAAAGGTAAGGATTTCAATCTTTCTAATTGTGGTATGCATGCAATGGATATTATGCGAATGGAAAGTGGATTTCTTCATTGGGGTCACGATATTTCTCCTGAAGAAAATCAATACCAAGCAGGTTTATCTTTTACCATCAGTAATAAAAAAAATGTAGATTTTATTGGTAAGTCAGCTCTTGAAAAAATTAATAATGAGAAGATCAAAACAAGATTTGCTATGTTTACATTAAAGGATAGTAAACCTGGAGAACCACTATTACTTCATGATGAGCCTATTTATTTAGAAGATAAGATAATAGGTAGATCGACTTCAGGGAATTATTCTTTTAACTTTAAGAAAAATCTGACTTTTGGTTACATCAAAAACGATTTTTCCGATGAAAAATTGAGAGATAGTAAATTATTTATCGAGGTTGAGAAAAGGAAATACGAAATTGAATTGATTAACAAACCAATAAAACAAACCAATTTTAAAACAAATTAAACTTTATTTTTTAAAAGAAAAACAAATATAAAACCAGTGATGTACATAATCAAAGCATATGCAGCTGTTGGAGTTATGTAGACTATATCTGTACCGAATATTTGTGTAGAAACAAATATTGCTAAAGTACCATTTTGTAATCCACATTCTAAAGCAATACATTTTTGTTGTTTTATTCCTGAGGCAAAAGTTTTACCAAGGTAATAAGCCATAATCATCATTGTTATATTTAGAATAAAAGTAATGAAACCTGCTTGCATTAGGAAATCTATAAAACTTTCTCTTTCTTCATAAAACGCAGCTATAAAAAAAATAACAAATAATAATATGTTGAGTTTTTCAAATATTTGAATTTTCGAATTTACAAAATTTTCAGCAAATTTTCTTATAATCATCCCTAAGATTACTGGAACAGTTACAACCAAAAACATTTTTAGCGCTATACCAGTCATTGAAACATTTTGAGAAATATTTGTAATTTCAAATAAATCAGCAGATGTAAAAATTATAAGAGGAACGGTAATAATGGAAATTAAACTGATTACAGCTGTTAAAGAAATAGATAAAGCAACATCTCCATTAGCAAATTTTGTTAATATATTAGATGTAACTCCACCTGGGGCAGCAGCGATAATCATAACTCCAATTGCTATTTCAGGTGTTACTTTTAAAATAATAATTAATAAGTAAGCAACTAATGGAAGAATAATTAATTGAGAAAAAAAACCTACAAAAAAATCCTTTGGAGTTTTTAATATTCTTATAAAATCTTCAATCTTTAATCCCAAACCTAAACCCAACATTATTAATGCGAGTATGATAGGTGCTATTTTTGTTACTATCTCCATGACCCCTCTGTGTAGTAGTATAACACCTATAATTTATTTAAGATCTAAGAAATTACAAGAAGATTAAGAATTTTACGAATAAATTTAGCTTTGTACTTAAAAACTTCTGATTGATAAGGCAAGATTTTTTTAAAATTCAATGAAGACAGAACATATTGTTTTTTTTCATTAGTTTTGATTAAATCTTCTTTCATTAAATATTTGCATTTTCTAATTATTGTTGCACGGGGAATTTTAGTCATTTCAGAAATTGACATTGCACTTATACCAATATTTGTTCCTAGGTTTTCAATAAGAATATTATTTGTAGCAAAATAATCTAATGAAGGTTTCTTATCGGTTGAGATTAATTTTTTTGTAACATTCAAAACCTGATTCATACAAATTGTCCCCCAAATATGGAATGTAGTTAAGTCTTTAAAAAATTTATGGTAACCTATAACTAATGGGATTTGCATTCTATAAAACCACCTCCACGATAATGAAAATTTTTTCTTTATGATATTTTCAATATTTTTTTGTTCTAGTTTTTTTGAATAAATTTTATCTTTATTTAAAGCTAGAGAAACTAAGTATATATATTTAGATGAAAATTTAATTTGTTGTTCTGGTTTAACAAAGTCAAATGCTTTTCTATCAATTATAACTTTTTTTTTATTACGAGTTATAACTCCATCTTTTTCAAGTTCTAAGACTTTTCTTCTAACGGTTTCTTTTGGTAAATCTAATTTTTCGCAGAGTTCGGTAATACTAAATTTTTCAATCTGAAGATATGATTTTGAATAATATTCATCATAAGTATATTGAATATTCATTTGATCATAAAATTGAAGAGTTTTTTCAACTAAAGAAATTATTATCATATATTTATAGTGATCGTAAAAAGGGGAATAAACACTATTCATCCAGTGCCATTGATGGAATATCCAGTCTTTACTCAAATCAGAATAGTTTGACATGATGGTCTCAAAGACTTGTTCATCAGTGAGAGTTTTAGAAAAATCTATTTCCTGAATACTCATAAATTTAATTTTTTGATAATAGAAACCCAATTTGGACAGTTGTCAATTTAATTGTGACCCAGATTGAACTTCACTTAAATTGAGTAGATTCTAAAAAAATGTTTTAATCGATTATGATAAATAAAGGCTTTACAGATAATAGCAGTATCGAGACCCCAAATGATATTAATATGACTGAAAAGCCTTTAAAATCTAAAGTTTCTAGAAAAAGTCGTGTTGATATAAATATTTTGAAATCAAAACTTCAAGAAACAGAGAGTAAGGAGTTTAAAAAAAATGTCTATATTTTATCTACATTGATTTTAGCCTTAGGTGCTCTTGGTATTTACTTGTCTCTTTAAAGATAATTGCAATCAATCAATTTCCGTGATTAAAATAAGCAATGAAAAATATTAACTTAGACGTTAAAAAAAAACTAATTGCAAAATATTTAGTAAAAGATCAAACATATTCGAAAGCTAAAAGCACCGATATAAACGTTTTGTTAAATAGAATTCAATTAAATAAAAAAAGTGAGTCTCGAAAAAAAATATTTTTTTCAGCAATAGCCTCTACCGGATTATTGCTATTCGGCTTTATTATTTTCTAAAATATTCATTAAATATAGCGAAATTTAAATTTTATTCGTCTAATTAATATTGAATCAAAAATTTAAACTATTATAAATCAATGCATCAAAAGGCGGGGTAGCTCAGTTGGTTAGAGCGCGGGACTCATAAGCCCGAGGTCAGTGGTTCGATCCCACTTCCCGCTACCAATTAAATAACTTTATTAAACTTATATTTTCTTACAAATTCTTTTAAAGAAATAGCTTGTTGATCTTTTTTAGAGACTATTGGTTTTTTTATAGGCCACTTTATCTTTAAATCTTTATCTTTATAATTTATTGCTATTTCACTTTTAGCATCTCTATAATTAGTACAACTATAAATAACATAATTTTCTTTCGCAAGAGAACAAAATCCATGAGCAAACCCTGGAGGAATGAAAAGAGATTTCGAATTTCCCTCGCTTAATATTATAGAAAAAACTTTTCCATAAGTACTAGAATCTTTTCTTAAGTCCACTGCTACGTCAAATATTTTTCCTTTTAATACAGATATATATTTACCTTGAGATTTTTTCATTTGTAAATGTAAACCTCTTAAAACATTTTTTTTTGAATAAGACATTACTAAGAAGGGAAATTTTTTTTTTATGTTTTTTTCTAATAAAATTTCTTTAAAATAACCTCTTTTATCCTTGTAAGATTGATTATGAACTATTATTAATTCTCTGTTTTTTTTAATTTTTTTCATATGAAAATTTTATTATTTATTGTTACATATAAAGCATCTTATAGAGTAAGAAAAGTTATAAATGAAATTCCTTTTAGTTATTTCAAAAAATTTAATTATAAAGTTTTGATTAGTGATGATTCTTCAAATGATAATACAATAAATTATATGAATAATATTAAAAAAAAAAATAAGAAGGTAAAACTAAATTTTAATAAAAAAAATATTGGGTATGGTGCTAATATAAAAAAATGCCTCAATTATGCTTATCAAAAAAAATATAATTATGCTGCTATGATACATGGTGACAATCAATATAGTTCAAAATATTTAAAACAAATGTTTAAAATTATTTTGGAAACAAACTATGCAGCAATAACTGGCTCTCGAATGAAAAATAAAAATAACGCAATAAAAGGTGGCATGCCTTTTTATAAGTTTATTGGAAATATTTTTTTAACAAAGATTTTTAATTTTTTTAATAATTCAAATTTTACGGATTGTCATACTGGTTATTGGGTATATGATTTAAAGAAAATACAAAAAAATTGGTTAAAGAATTTTGATAATGGTTTCTTATTTGATTTAGATATGAGAAAAAAAATTTTAGAAAATAATTATGAAATAAAAGAAATTCCTATTGTAACACGCTATGGCAATGAAAGATCTTCAACACATTTAAATTATGCTATAA
This sequence comes from Candidatus Pelagibacter communis, assembly GCA_001180065.1. Classification (GTDB taxonomy): domain Bacteria; phylum Pseudomonadota; class Alphaproteobacteria; order Pelagibacterales; family Pelagibacteraceae; genus Pelagibacter; species Pelagibacter ubique_G. Next base: position 50,265 of record CVSM01000049.1, on the reverse strand, counting down.
GATTTTTTTTCAAGTCTATTTTTTCTTAAAATATTTTAATTTTTTTATTATTATTTACAAAAATTATATTTATAAGAAAAATTAAAATAAGTATAAAATTATTCATATATCCAAGAAAGCCGTAAGGAAATTCCCAAGGTTGATAATTAAGGATAAAAGACAAAATTCTTAAAAAATAAAAAAAATAGAATATTAAGATTAAATTTATAAAGCTTATTAAGTATTGAAAATTTTTCAAAGAATATACTAATAGTGGTATTAATAAAACATAATCATGTAATTGATGAGGAGTGAAGCAAAGTATACTTAAACATAATAATGATAGTTTTTTCAAATCATCGTCAATTTTTTTAATTTTAAGAATAAAATAAAAATTTATAATTATAGGCAAAACTAAAGTTAATAAGGTATTAATTCTTAAATAATCTAATAAATTAAATAAAGTTACTGGAAAGTGATTTTCTTCAGAATTCCAATATAATATTACTCTTAGTGGTTCTAATATATTAGTTATCAAGTTTGTATTTGTTATGTAACAGTAAGATAACCAGCCAAATATTAATGGTAAGAGACTTAATGAAATATACTTTAAATTCTTTAAAGATAAAAAATATAAAAATAAACCATAACCAATATTGTATTTAAAATATGCTATTCCTGATAGCGCGATATTAGAAAAATTTTTTCTTAGAAATGGTAATATTAAAAAAATTAACAAAATTAAAGTTTGCTGCCCATAGCCAATATGAATCCTAAAAATAGTACTACATAGGAATATTGATAATATAAGAAATGTTTTAAAATTATCTAAACCAAACTTTTTACATAAAATAAGAGGGATAATAAACGCAAGCGCAATATTTATTATGCTCCAAATGAGTTTTGCTTCATCCCAACTAAACCAAGTAAAAGGAATTAAAATAACAAATAACCCCTGTGCATAATTTCCATTTTGATCGTACATTAATTTATCATCTGGACCATGATCGTGTTTTCCATCTAAGATATATTGATAATGATTTACTCCATCAGCCACTAGTTTTGTAGGCGAAAAATGAAAATCGAAACTAAGATTTTGTGCATCTAAAAAGGATTTTGTTATAGAAATAAATGAAATTAGACTAAGAATTGTTATTATAATTAATTTATATCTATAAATTAATTTCATTAACTAATTAGTTTTTTTAAATAATTTGAATAATTACAATTACCGTAAAATTTTATTGAATTTTCTATTTCATTTATACCAATCCATTTATTCAAATATGCAATTTCTTCTAAACAGGCTATTTTCAATCCTTGTCTATCCTCGATAGCCTGAACAAAAGCAGTTGTTTTATAAAAATCCTCTATTGATCCAGTGTCTAGCCAAGCACCTCCTCTGCCAATAAAATCAGCGCTTAATTTATTACCTTTTTTATAATTATTTAAAAGATCAATAATTTCAACTTCACCTCTTTTAGAAGGTTTTAGTTTTTTTGCATAACTAACAACTTTATTGTCGAAAAAATATAAACCAGTAATCGCATAGTTAGATACAAATTGTTTAGGCTTTTCAATTATTTTCGTAATTTTATTTTTTTTATCAATTTTTGCTACACCATAAAGCTGAGGCTTTTGTACGTTATGAAGAAAAACTCTAGCGCCTGATTTTAAACTTGCACATTTTAAAAGTTTCTGTGTAAAATTTTGTCCATAAAAAAAATTATCACCTAAAATCATAGCTACATTGTCTTTTCCTATAAATTTTTCTCCAATAACGAATGCGTCTGGTAAACCTCTCGGCTTATCTTGCTCTAGATATGTGATTTTTAATCCAAGATTTTTACCATTTGGTAATAATTTTTTATATTGTCCAAGCTGCCCTTTGTTTACAATAATTAAAATATCCTTAATTTTTGCTAACATTAATATTGATAAAGGATAAAAAATTAATGGTTTATCGTAAATAGGAAGCAATTGTTTATTAACAGCTTTAGTTAAAGGACTCATTCGGGTTCCCATTCCACCTGCTAAAATAATTCCTTTTTTAATCATTTTTTGCCTAATCTTTTAACAATATCTTTTTTTGATAATGATTTATAGTAACTTTTGTTATTGTTATACCAGTCGAATGTTAATTTTATTCCCTTTTTAAAATTTGTTTTTGGATACCACCCTAAATCTTTTTTAATTTTATTACTGTTTAAAGCATATCTTATATCATGGCCTGGACGATCTTTTACAAAAGTAATTTTTACTTTTTTTCCTATATTAATAATTTTTTTAGATACTGTGATTAGTTTTTTACAAACTTCAAGATTATTCAAATTTTTATTGGATCCAATATTGTAAAATTCACCCACCTTTCCTTTTTGGTAAACTTTTATTAAAGCCTCACAATGATCTTTTACATAAATCCATTCTCTTGAATTTTTTCCTTTTCCATAAATAGGCAAAGGTTTGTTATTTAGTATATTATAAATAAGTTTTGGGATTAGTTTTTCCGGATGTTGCTTTGGTCCGTAATTGTTTGAACAATTTGTTACGATTGCAGGGATCTTGTAAGTTCTAACGTACGAACTTACTAAATGATCTGATGCAGCTTTACTAGCAGCATATGGTGAGCTTGGTTGATATGGATAATTCTCAGATGATCGGCCAGTTAGAATATCACCATAAACTTCGTCGGTTGAAATATGAATTAATCGAGAATTGTATTTTTTTGAATAAACCTTAAAATTTTCTAATAAGTTATATACTCCAACAATATTACTATTAATGAAATTTTCAGGATTATCTATAGATCGATCCACATGTGTTTCTGCAGCTAAATTAAATATACAGTTCGGTTTATATTTAAAAAGAATTTTTTTTATTCTTTTATCTTTGATATCACATTTGATAAATCTATAATTTTTTGAGTTTATAAATTCTTTATTATTATAAAAATTTGATGAATATGTAACTTTATCAATATTAAATACTTTGTAATTTTTTTTAATTAAAAGTTCTATCAGATTACTTCCTATAAAACCTAAACCACCAGTAACTATTATTTTTTTCATTGGTTAAATTATTTTTTTACATTAGTAAAAACTATATGTATAGTTGAATACACATATCATATGTCAATATCTAGGCAAAATTTATCAGCAGTTATAGTAACTTTTAAAAGCGATCAAGTAATTCATGACTGCATACAGTCAATTTCTGATCAAGTAAAAATAATTATTGTTGATAACTCTAATGACAGAAAATTAAAAGAAAATTTAGAAAAGAAATATAAAAATGTTGAGTGTATTTTATCTTCAAACAATTTAGGTATGGGATCAGGAAATAATCTAGCACTAAAGCAAGTAAAAACCGATTATGCCATAATTTTAAATCCAGATGTGATTTTAAAAAAAGATACTATTGAAGAAATTATAAATTGCTCTCACCAAATAGAATCATTTGCAATTCTAGCCCCAATATCTACTGATCCAAAATACCCTAACTATAAAATAAAAAAAAATATAGATAGTATTGATTATAATTTACCTTTCAAAGTAGAGAGTGTTGATGGATTTGCAATGGTTTTAAATTTAAAAAGAATCAATAAAATTGAAAGTTTTAAAAATCATAATTATTTTGATGAAAAATTTTTTATGTATTTAGAAAATGATGATTTCTGTATGAGATTAATTAAAGAAAAAGAAAATATATTCGTTGTACCAAAAGCAAAAATAAAACATTTAGGTGCTAAAGCCGTAGACGATAAATATTTTCACGAAATAGAACTTTCGAGAAACTGGCATTGGATGTGGTCAAAATTCTATTTTAATAAAAAATATAATGGATTTTTAATTGCTTTCTTTATTGTCTTTCCAAATTTTTTTTCAGCTGTTTTCAAATTTATTTTTTATTATCTAATAAATAAAAAGGATAAAAAAGAAATTTATCTTCATAGAATTTTGGGTTTTATTAATTCTTTATTAGGAAAAAAATCTTCTTATAGACCAAGGATAGATTTTTAATGTCCTGGAAATTCAATTAAATTCTCAACTAAATATTTTTTTTTTAAAAGATTTTGATATCCACCTAAATCAAACAAATTTATTACAAAAATAAATGCTGCTACTTTACCTTTTGATATTTCAATAAGTTTTGCTGCAGCTTCCGCTGTGCCTCCTGTTGCAATCAAATCATCAATTATTAAAACAGTATCATTTTCTTTAAGAGAGTCTTTATGTATCTCAATTGTTGCAGTTCCATATTCAAGTTCAAAATCTACTGAATGAACATCTGCGGGTAATTTATTTTTTTTTCTAAGCATGATTAGAGGTTTTTTTAAGATATAGGATACTGCAGAGGCAAACACAAATCCTCTAGATTCAATTGCTGCTATTTTATCAAATTCAAATTTCTTGGACTTTTCCACAATTTGGTTTATCGTTTCAGAAAAAGCTTTTTCGTCTTTAATAAGAGTTGTTATATCTCTAAATAAGATACCTTCTTTTGGATAATCAGGAATAGATCTAATAAAATCTTTTAAATTCATAATAGTTATCTATAAAAGTATAATTAAATAATTTTTTAAACATGACAATAAGTAAATTAGCTATAATTGGTGGAAGTGGTCTTTATGATGTTGAAGAATTTAAAAATAGAGAATTATTAGATTTAAAAACTCCTTGGGGAAAACCATCAGATCAAATTTTAAAAACAAATTACAATAATAAAGAGGTTTATTTTCTACCAAGGCATGGTAGAGGACACTTTATATCACCCTCAAAGATTAATTTTAGGGCTAACATCGATGCACTTAAGCAACTGGGGGTTACTGATATCGTCTCAATCTCAGCAGTAGGTTCTTTAAAAGAAAATTTGCCACCAGGAAAGTTTGTAATTGTTGATCAATTTATTGACAGAACCTTTGCTAGAGAAAAAACTTTTTTTGATGATGAAATTGTGGCCCATGTTTCTATGGCTCATCCTACATCAAATGGTTTGATGAATGCCTGTGAAGAAGCGATTAAAAAAGAAAAAATTGAATATCAAAGAAATGGCACATACGTTGTGATGGAAGGACCTCAATTTTCAACTTTAGCTGAGTCAAATCTATATAGATCTTGGAAGGCTGATGTAATTGGAATGACCAATATGCCAGAGGCAAAATTAGCAAGAGAAGCAGAAATTAGATATGCATCCATTTCCATGGTTACCGATTATGATTGTTGGCACCCTGATCATGAGAATGTTGATGTTCAGCAAGTAATAAAAGTTTTATTAGGAAATGCTGCTAAAGCAAAAAATATGATTAAAAACTTAATAGAAAACTTTGAAAACCATATTGATCCTAAAGACCCAACAAATAATTGTTTAGATGTAGCGATCATTACTGCACCAGAAAAAAGGACTAAAAAAACTATGGAAAAACTTAAAAACATTGCTGGTCGAGTTTTAAATAAATGAGAATTGAAGGTAAAGAATATCGCACTATTTGGTTTGAAAATAATTTTGTTAAAATTATTGATCAAACAAAACTTCCACATATGTTCGTTATCAAAAATCTTAAAAAAATTGAGGATGCGATAAATGCAATTAAAAACATGGAAGTAAGAGGAGCACCATTGATAGGCGCTACAGCAGCTTATGGATTGGTTTTAGCTATAATTGAAAATAACGATCAATCATTTTTAAAGAAATCTGCGGAAGATTTGATTAGTTCAAGACCAACAGCAATAAACTTAAAGTGGTCTGTTGACAGAATGATGAATAAATTATCAGGAGTTAATAGTGATAAGATTTTAGAAATCGCAATTAACGAGGCAAAAGAAATATGTGAAGAAGATATTAAATTTTGTGAAAATATAGGATTAAATGGTCTTAAAATTATTGAAGAAATCTATCATAAAAAAAGAGATACAGTAAATATCTTAACTCATTGTAATGCAGGATGGCTTGCAACTATAAATTGGGGAACTGCAACATCGCCAATATATCATGCGCACAAAAAAGGTATCCCAGTTCATGTGTGGGCAGATGAAACGAGACCAAGAAATCAAGGAGCAAATCTTACTTCGTATGAATTAAATGAAGAAGGGATAAAGAACACAATCATTGCAGATAATACAGGTGGCATATTAATGCAAAGAGGTGAAGTTGATATGTGTATTGTTGGAACAGACAGAACCTTAGCAAATGGAGATGTTTGTAATAAAGTTGGAACTTATCTTAAAGCACTAGCAGCTCATGATAATAAGATACCTTTTTATGTTGCATTACCAAGTTCAACAATTGATTGGAACATAAAAAATCATAAAGATATTCCAATTGAAGAAAGAAGTTCAGAGGAATTATCCCATGTGGAAGGTTTAGATGAAAATGGAGATATAAAGAAAATACAAATTTATCCAAAAAAAAGTAAAGCTATGAATTTAGCTTTTGATGTAACACCTGCAAAATATGTTACAGGATTAATTACTGAAAAAGGTGTATGTGAAGCATCGGAAAAAGGACTGAAAGAATTATTCAAATGAAGAATTTAGATCAAAGAAATCAAATTATTGAATATTCATTAAAATTAAACTCTACAAATCTTTCACCGCTTAGATCAGGTAATATTTCATTAAGAGGAAAAGAAGATGATTTGGAGGGATACTTAATTACTCCATCAGGAAAAAAATATGAAACTCTAAAACCCGAAGATATTGTTTTTATGGGTTTTAACGAAGAGGAAAAAACAGACTCAATCAACAAACCATCGTCCGAATGGAGATTTCATCGAGATATATACGCAAAAAAAAAAGAAGCACACGCCATTGTTCATGCTCATTCTCCACACGCAACGGCTGTATCTTCACATGGTAAATCAATACCACCTTTTCATTACATGATTGCTCTTGCAGGAGGAGATGACATTAAATGTGCTGAATACGCTACTTTTGGGACTGAAGAGTTATCTAGAAATGTAATAAAAGCTTTAGAGAATAGAAGTGCTTGTTTAATGTCTAATCACGGTCAGGTTGCTTTTGGAAAAAATTTAGAGGATGCATTTGAACTTGCACAAGAGATAGAAAATATTTGTCATCAATACACTATTGCTTTAAAATTAGGTAAACCTAAGATTCTTTCATTTGAAGAAATGAAAAAAGTTTTAGATAAGGCTAAAAACTATAAAAAAGGGTAAGATGATTAAAGTTGGGGAGCATATTACTTTAGATATTATAGGTACTACAAAAGAGTACGATCCTTCAGTTTTTGAAGAAGTCATAAATAAAATTGCTAAAGCAGCTGACGTAACTATTCTAAATATTTCTAAATATAAATTTGAACCTCAGGGCTTTACCATTTTAGCTTTATTAGCTGAAAGCCACATAAGTTTTCATACATTTCCAGAAAAAGGAATAATTAGTTTTGATTTTTTTACCTGTGGAAAAATAAGTCCATCAGTAGCAATTGATATTATAAAAAAAGAATTTGAATACAAAAGAATTGTTAAAAAAGAATTTAATAGAGATACCAGATCTCTTTACCATGATATTTATAGTTCACCTGGATTACAAAAATCATATGTTGTAAATGAAGTTTTAGAAGACTTTAAATCAAAAGTTGGTCAACACATTGAAATTTTAGAATTAGAACAATTTGGAAAATCTTTATTTATTGATGGTGAAATACAAGTAGCAGCTTCAGATGAGCATTTATATAGTTCAACTTTTGTCGGAGCAGGACTAAAATTGAATAAAAAAAATGAAAGAGCTGCAATAATTGGCGGTGGTGATGGTGGCGTTGCACGAGAATGTATTTCAAAAAAGTTTAATTTTATAGACTGGTATGAATTAGATCCAGAAGTTGTTGAAGTTTGTAATAAACATCTTGGCGATATTGGAAAAAAATCTACAGAAAAGAATTCAGTTAAATGTGTATGGGGCGACGCTTTTGAAAGTATAAAGACAGTTAACGAAGATACATATGATCATATTTTCGTTGATCTAAATGATGACCAGTTTTGTATAGATCTTGCTGCCAAAAATATGGATTCTCTAGTAAGAATTCTTAAACCTAAAGGAGTAATTACTGCTCAAGTAGGTAGTCAAGATAAAAAACCCCACCAAGTTGAAAATTGGCTGAATGTATTTCATCATCATTTTGGAAATACTAAATTATCTAGGGTTTATGTGCCTAGTTTTGATTGTGCGTGGAATTTTTCTTCATCGATAAATCACTAATTTTTTCTTTTTTAAATCCACAATTTATGAAATACTTATATTTTTATTAAAGGAGAGAATGATGGATATATTTAAAAAAATTATTTTTTCAGCAGTATTTTCTTTATTAATAATAGGAAATGTTAATGCTGATAAAATAAGAATAGGAACAGAGGGTGCTTACCCTCCATGGAACTCAAAAGATGAATCTGGTAAATTAATTGGGTTTGAAGTTGAGTTGGCTTGGACACTTTGTAGATATATTGGTGAGCAATGCACGATAGTCGAGCAAGACTGGGATGGAATGATTCCAGCGTTAATAATGAGAAAGTTTGATGCAATAATGGCAGGTATGTCAATCACAGCAGAAAGACAAAAAGCTATTAGCTTTTCTCAAGGATATGCAGATGAAGTTGCATCTTTAGCAGTCATGAAAGGATCTAGCCTAGAAGGTTTAGATACATCTGCTGGGATAAATCTTACAAAACCAAATGCTACAGCTAAAAAAGATCTTAAAACACTTACTGCTGCATTAGCAGGTAAAACTGTTTGTGTACAAACTGCTACAATTCACCAAAACTTTTTAGACTCTGGTGATGTAGGTAAAGTAAATGTAAGAACTTATAAAACACAAGACGAAGTTAACTTAGATTTAGCATCAGGAAGGTGTGATGCTGCATTGGCTGCTGCTGTTGCGTTCAGTGATTATGCAGAAAAATCTGGTAAGCCAGTTGTATTAACAGGACCAACTTTCTCAGGTGGTGCATTTGGAAACGGTGTTGGAGTAGGTATTAGAAAAGATGATACTGAACTTTTGAAAAAGTTTAATGCCGCAATAAATAAAGCAAGAAAGAACGGAGATATTAGTAGAATAGCTACTAAGTGGTTCGGCTTTGACGCTTCTATGTAATTAAATTTTAGATTTGGCGACTATCATGTATAGTCGCCGATCTGTATGGAACTTCTAGCATTTGGAGATACTGGTTGGGGTGATGAATTATTTCGAGCTACCCTAATGACGATTGCTGTATCAATTACAGCAATGCTCATTGGTTTTACCTTTGCTGCAATTTTTACTCCTTTAAAGTTATCTAAATATAAATCTTTAAATTATATCGCAAATACTTACACAACTATTATTAGAGGTGTACCTGAATTATTAGTAATTTACCTTTTCTTTTTTGGTGGAAGTGGAGCAATTATGTTTGTTGCATCAATGTTTGGGTATAACGAATATATAGAAATTAATGCATTTGTGACTGGTTCATTTGCTATTGGAATAATATCTGGTGCTTATTCCACTGAAGTTTTTAGAGGAGCGATTCAATCGATTGATAAAGGACAATTTGAAGCTGCAGAAGTTTTAGGATTCAGTAAGTTCAAAAAGTTTTACAAAATTATTCTTCCACAAATGTTAAGACTGGCGATACCAAATTTAAGCAATGTTTGGCAAATTACACTTAAAGATACCTCTTTAATTTCAGTCACAGGTTTAGTTGAAATTATGAGACAATCTTATATTGCTGCAGGATCTACTAGAGATCCTTTATTTTTTTACTCATTTGCCGCAGTTTTGTATTTATTACTTACTTTTTTAAGTATGAAATTAATTAACAGATTAGAAGTTAAATATAGCAGGGGGTATTAATGGATTTTGAATTGATGATTAATAGCTTCCCAAAATTAATCGGCGCTACTGTAATTACTTTAAAACTTCTATCAGTCTCTCTGATTGTAGGATTATTTATTGGTCTTCTCTTTGCAATTCTAAGATTAAATAAGAATTTTTTTATCAATAGATTTGCTTATGGATATTCATATGTGTTTAGAGGCACTCCACTTCTAGTGCAAATATTCATTATTTATTTTGGCTTAGGTCAAATCGAGTATTTAAGATCAACTATTTTATGGGCGATATTAAAAGAACCTTATTGGTGTGCAATAATTGCTTTTGCATTAAATACTGGCGCATACACCTCTGAGATATTACGATCAGCATTTCAAACAATTAAACCAGGAATAATAGAAGCAGGAAAAAGTTTAGGGATATCAAATAAGATAATTTTTTATAAAATTCAAATTCCGATAGCTATAAGACAATCTTTACCAGCTTATGGAAATGAGATTATCTTAATGATGAAAGGTACTTCGTTAGCTAGTACAGTCACACTTATGGATTTAACAGGAGTTGCAAAATATATTATTTCAACAACTTTTAAGCCTATTGAAGTATTTATAGTTGCTGGTGGTATATATTTATTTATGACATTTATTATTCATAACGTGATTAAATTTCTTGAAAAGAGATACTCTTATTAATTATTTGATTTTTTTAAATTTAAGTGATTTTTTTACGTTATTTATGAAGATGTTAAACAAACTAAAAAAAGTAGAATTAATTTTTTTTGTATTTGCTGCTTTTTCAAAAAATTCTATAAGTAAAATTAAAGTAAGAGGATAAAAAACAATTCTTGTATATCTAAGATTCCAATCAAAAATATCACGTAAATATTGAATACTTAGTTGATCACCATCAACCAAAAATAATAATGACGCTATTATAGTAAAAATAGCAGTTTTCAAATTACAATAAATAACTACTGCAATTAAAGGAATAAATAAATATTGTGTATACATTTGAGGCGCGAAGGCGATAACAGCGATTAAATATAGATAAAAACTTTGTTTAAGATTTTTATTTACAAAACAAAAACCTAGAATAATCATTAATAGAGAAAAAAGAGTATGAAAATTTAAATATCTATCAAAAATTTCAGGTAAAATAATTTTCCAAAAAGGTCCTGTTTCGCTTTTACCAAAATAAAGTATTTTATTAATTATATTTAGAAAATCTTCTGGCAAGAAAGGAGCAAAAGTAATTATAAAAATTAAATAAGGAATTGTTAAAACTAACAATTTATTGATTAATTTTTTTTCTTTAAATGCCCACCATAAAGGAAAAAAAAGCAAAATATGTTTGATTGATATTGATAAGCCAAATAAAAAAATTGAAATTAATTTTTTTAAATTAATTTCTTTATTTAGTTCACCATAATTAAGGATACCTAATAAACCAAATAAAATGGCATAATTATCAAAAGCGTTGTGATGACCAGTGAGAATTATACTAATTGGATTCAGGATAAATAATAATCCAATTTTTAATGAATAATTTTTGTATAAGAGATAAAAAATATAAATATCTATTAAACTTAAAAAAATAATTATTTTAAACCTATAAAAATTCCCAGGAATTTTTTTTATAAAAGAAATACTTTCAATAAAAGGTGAGGAAATCGAGTCTAAAAAATATAAAGTATAAATCCATGGAGTTGAATAAGTATAGTTACCAAATTCATAAATACTTTTTCCTTGTTTAAACAAATCCAAGTTTATTTGCCACATTGTAAAATCAAAATTTGATCCAAACTGGCTGATCCAGACTCTTATTGAAATTCCTATTAAAGAAAATAAAAGAAATAGATTAAGTTTATAGTTTTTCTGATTGAGAAACTTTATAATCATTACTAATAACTTGTATATTCTTTAATCTCTTTAATTTTAGATCCAGTAATATTATTAATCTCTAATTTTATCTTTGCTCTATCATCATTAAAAAAGTGAACATCTCTAGAAAGTTTAATAAATTTTTCACCGAAATCTTTATTTTTTTCACATTTTCTTTTTTCATCCTCTATAACCCAAAGTTTTTCATTAATTTTTTTTAAAGATTGAAATAATTCATTAAGTTTTTCTGAAGTTTTAATATTTTTATCCAATTGATTTTTCAGAACAGAATATTCTTCGTTGATAAATTTTTGTTTGTCCGGATCCTTAATTTTTTCTTTTTTTATTTCTAAAATTGAAATTTTATCCAAGAGTTCACCAATAGAAACTTCGATTATAATTTTATTCATAAAATTAAATACTGTGTTATCTTGTTATAAATATGTCTAATATTTTAATTATCAAACATGGTTCATTAGGAGATATAGCTCAAGCTAGTGGTGCAATTCAAGATATATTTGAAAATCACAAAAATGATAGAATTTGTTTATTAACAACAAAAGCTTATTTAGAGGTATTTAAAAAAAATCCATTCATTCATGAAATAATTTTAGACAAAAGATTACCAAGATATAATTTAATTTATTTATATTTTTTGATGAAAAAACTCAAAAAATTCAAATTTTCAAAAGTCTTTGATTTACAAAATTCTTCAAGAACAAATTTTTATAAAAATATTATTTTTCCTAATTCTAAAAAAGAAACATGGTCTAGCTCTATTACAACCTTACCTGAAGTGATAAATAAAAAAGATTTTGATAAACTTTCTGTTTTAGACAGATTTAATCATCAATTAAAAAGTTCAGGATTAAAAACATCCTTTACCCTAAATCCAGATTTTAATTGGGCATGTTCTGAAATTAATGAAATTAAAAATAATTTCAAATTGGATAAATTTATTCTGTTATTTCCTTTTTGTTCACCTCACCTAAATATTAAAAAATGGCCTTATTATAATAATCTTATAAAACTTATTTTAGGTACATTTGGTAATGAGTATAAAATTATTACAGCCCCAGGTCCTACCGAAATAAATGATGCAAAAAAAATTAATGCTCAACCTATATTAGATAATGGAAAAGCACTAAATATTTCTCAATTAACCTCTTTAATTAAAGATAGCTCCTTCGTTATTGCAAATGATACTGGGCCAGCTCATATTGCAGCACACGTAGGTGCTAAAGGTTTTACTTTGTTTGGAAAACATACAACAGCTTACAAAGTGAGTATTGAAAGAGAAAATTTCAAAGCAATTGAAGTAAGTGACCTTAATAATTTAAGTGCTGAAAAAGTTTTTGAAAGATTATCTAGTTCATTAAAAAACAAAAATAAATCTTAGTTTAGAATTTTTTTATATTCCTCTAAAGTTTTTTCCCAGGTAAATTTAGAAACAAATTCTTTCGCATTTTTTCCAAACTCTAAATATTTTTTATTTTCTATCATTGAATTTAGTGAGGAATAGATATCATCAAGTTCATTTCCATCACAAATCAGCCCGGTTTTTTCATGTTTAATGGCATCAGAAGCACCACCATCTTTTCCACCCAGAGAGGGAACTCCATATTGTGCTGCTTCAATGTAAGCAATTCCAAATCCCTCTACAGACTTTTTATAAATTATTGATGGCATAACAAAAATATTTGACTTGGCTATTAAAGAATTTTTTAAATCATCACTTATATCCTTAAAAAACATAACTTGAGGACCTAAATCAAGCTCTTTTACTAAGTCTTTAATATTTTGTTCTTCATCACCATAACCAATACAAATATAGACTAAGTTTGGATATATTTGTTTTAAATTTCTTAGAGCCATAATTATTTTTTCATGATTTTTTCTTTTATCAAATCTTGAAACAGTAATTAATCTTGGTGATTTTGTTTTAAGTAAACTTTCAACTTTTTCTAAAGATTTATTGTTTAAATCCTTAGCAGGATCAACTCCAGGATTAATTACAATTATTTTATCTTTATTTACCCCGTTATTAATTGCTAGATTTTTAGTATATTCGGAATTAGCAATTACCTTTTCAACATTGTTTAAAACTTTAATTACTCTTTTATTTAATGAACTTCCTTTTTGATGATTAATTTCTTTTCCATGGATCAAACAAAATTTTTTTTTATCAGTTTTAATTAGCTCTAGACTTTTCCAGTGATCAGCGATTAAACCTTTTACTTTATTGTCTTTTAAAAATTCACTTACTAAATGTGCTTTTCTAATCTTTCTTAAAAATTTGATACCACCAACTCTTTCTATAGAAAAATTAGCTTTTTTATCAAATTCTTTATGGTTTTCCATGTAATCTGCAAAAACTTTAATCATAAAGTTTTTAGACATTTCATTTGTCAGACCCCACATTAAGCTTTGCATTCCTCCATACTCTGGTGGAAAAGATCTTGTTATTATTAAATACATTAATTATTTTTCCATTTAATACCACATCCAGCACTTGGTATCTGCGTTGCAGGTCCTTTACCTGTTAAAGAAATTTGTTTCATTGCTTTAAATAAATCACTTTCACTTTCTCTTACTGGAACCAAATTTTTAAGTTCTCTTAATCTTCCTCTATATTGGAGTTCTAAATTATTGTTATAACCAAAAAAATCTGGTGTACATACTGCATTATATATTTTAGCTATTTCTTGAGTCTCATCGATTAAATAAGGAAAATTAAATTGATTTTTTTTGGCAAATTCAATCATATTATTAAAAGAATCTTCTGGATAATTTTCAGAGTCATTTGCACAAATAGCTACAGAATTAATTCCAATATCTTTCAATTTTTTACAGTCTTCGACAATATCTTTAGTGACTGCTTTTACATAAGGACAATGGTTACAGATAAACATAATTAACGTTCCATTTTTACCCTTAATATCATTAAGGGAAATCATCTTATTATCAGTAGATTTAAGGTTAAAGTCTTCAGCTTTTTGTCCGAAATCACATATTGGAGTTTTTATGGGCATAATGTAATAATATATAAATTATGTTTTACGATTTAAAAGATAAAAAACCAAAAAACTCTGGTGAAAATTGGGTAGCACCAAGTGCAACTATTATTGGAGATGTTACATTAGAAAAAAATTCAAGTATTTGGTTTAATGCCACTCTAAGAGGAGATATTGAAAATATTTATGTTGGTGAGGGTTCAAATGTTCAAGATGGATGTGTTCTACATACCGATCCAGGTTATCCGTTAAAAATTGGAAAAGATGTAACAGTAGGACATATGGTTATGCTCCACGGATGTACGATAGGAGATAACAGTTTAATTGGAATTGGTGCTGTTATACTTAATAACGCAAAGATTGGAAAAAATTGTATTATTGGTGCTAAAGCTTTAATAACAGAAAACAAAGAAATACCTGATAACTCATTAGTAATAGGTTCACCTGGAAAGGTTGTACGAGAAGTTACTGAGGATGAAAAAAAAGCAGTATTTAAAAACACAAAGCATTATCAAGATAATTGGAAAAAATACTCTAAATCAATTTTTTAAAACAAAAATAAAGAATGAAAGTAAGTTTTCAAAGATAAATAAAAAATCTTAAAATGACACTACCTAAGAATCTTTCTTCAATAGCTGAGTTTTATAAAACTGATAAATATGAACACGGTTATACAAAGGTTTATGAAAAATATTTTGAGAGTCTAAGAGATAAGAAATTACAAATTCTTGAAATAGGGATTGCTGATGGAAAATCATTATTAACTTGGTCAGATTATTTCAAGAATTCGACTATTATTGGTATTGATATTCATAAAATAGATTTAGAGGAGAAAAATCTCAATAGAACAAATATTAAAGTTCATCAAGGATCACAAAGTGATAAAAATTTTATTAGAGAAATTATAGGTAAATATCGTCATTTTGATATTATAATTGATGATGGAAGTCATTTAAGAAAGGATGTTATCAAGAGTTTTAATTTACTTTTCCCATATTTAAATAATGAAGGTTTATATGTAGTTGAAGATATGCAAACAAGTTACAATCATTTTTTTGGAGGAAACCCATTTGATTTGAAATATTCAAATTCTCATATGAATTTTTTTAAACATTTAACTGATAGACTTAATTACCAAGAAATAGCTAATCCTTTTTATATTTCTAATAAATATGATGCAAAAATTACAAATGTATCTTTTTATCATAATCTAGTATTTGTGAGAAAAGGAATAAATGATAAGTTGAGCAGAGAAGTGCTTAATCATTCATATGAAGATATGAAATTTAATGAAAAGTCTTCGCGAACTGGTAATTCATTTAAGTATTATTTAAAGTATAAAATTTTTTATAAGATCTATACATTTTTTTTTATGATATTAAACTTACTTAAAAGAATATTATTGTTAAGATTTTAGAGAACTAGCCAAGTATTTTTTATTTTAGAAGGGGGTCGCTCTTAGGTTGTGCCGTAAGAGCTCCCCTATATTATGCCCTTTGGCTAAATCCATATAATGGATTTTATTTTTGGTTTTATTTGATTTGATTCTCACCAGCTAAGTATCTGGCGGTGATTTCATAGGTTTGACCTCCTTAATTAAATTTTCACATAATAAAATTTTTAATCAATAAATTTATTTTCTAAAAAGACAAATATATAAATTGAATACAACCTAGTTTTTTTGTATTATCTCGATAATTTAAAATCCACCCTTTAAGGAACCAACCAAGCGTTTTTGTTCGTATCAAAATTAAACTTTGCTCTTCGATGTCCTTTAGCTGCAAGATAAAGCCACTCAATGGATTTAATTTTACATTTAATAACTGTAAAATTTTTGTAACCTTCCTCACTTTGTTCCATGGTGTAATCAAAATCCTCTAATTTAGATATCATTCCAGAAGTTGGATTTTCTGATGCTGTTCCAGGAGGGCTATCAGTTAAATAACAACGTCTGCTTATATGTTGTGTTTTTTTCCACGACTCTTCAGTTGTAGAATTTTGATTATTAACTTCACATTCTACCTTTACTCTTAATTGTATCTTTTCTTCTTTATCATAGAAAACTAGAGAGGCATTCTTATTTTTTTTAAGAATATCAACCTTTGGAGATCTTAAATCAGTATGAAATTGTAATAAATTATTTGTTCTATCTGATTTGCGTAAAACAACAATTCTACCATCGACTTCTTCTTGGTGAGCACATATGAAAACAGGAATTCTAAACGGTGAACCTCTATTGGTCACTGCATCATCTAACATAGACCAGTACTTATTTTGAATTTCTTCTAGATTCTCATAGTATGCTGGTTGCATTACTTTCTAAATCTTTTTATTAAACTTGAAGTATCCCAACGATTTCCACCCATCCCTTGAACTTCACCATAAAATTTATCCACAAGTTCTGTTACCGGCAATAAAGAACCATTACTTTTTGCCTCGTCCATTGCAATCTTTAAGTCTTTTCTCATCCAATCAACTGCAAATCCAAAATCAAATTTGTCATCAATCATTGTTTTATACCTATTTTCCATTTGCCATGATTGTGCGGCACCTTTTGAAATTACTTCAATAACATCTTCCATGTTTAATCCAGCTTTCATTCCAAAATTAATTCCCTCAGATAATCCTTGAACTAATCCTGCAATACAAATTTGATTAACCATTTTAGCAAGTTGTCCACATCCAGCTTTACCAAGTAGTTTCATTTTTTTACTGTAGCAATCAATTTTATCTTTTGCTTTATCAAAATCAGCTTGATCACCACCAATCATAACTGTTAATGCACCATTCTCTGCACCTGCCTGGCCACCAGATACAGGAGCATCTAATGCACCAAATTCATTTTTTTTTGCGTATTCGTAAATTTCTCTTGCAATAGTTGCTGAAGCAGTAGTGTTATCAATATAGATCGAACCTTTTTTAATAGTTTTAAATGCACCATTTTCACCAAAGGTTACTTCCCTTAAATCATTATCATTTCCAACACAGGTAAAAATATATTCGGCATCTTTTGCAGCCTCAGCAGGTGTTTCAGCCATTTTACCCTTATATTCTTTAATCCAATTTTCTGCTTTCGATTTTGTTCGATTAAAAACAGTTACATTGTGACCACCTTTTGATATATAACCAGCCATTGGGTAACCCATTACACCAAGACCAATGAAAGCAACATTACAAGTCATAATTTTTTTATATGTTTAAGAATTTAAGTATTAAAGTAATTATTTTTGGATTTATATTTACATTTTTTTCAAGCTTTGGACAGAGTTTTTTTCTGGGTTTGTTTAATTCTAGTATACGTGATGCGCTTTCTATTACACAGGGACAATTTGGATCAATTTATGCATCAGCAACACTATTAAGTAGTTTTCTTTTTATATGGGTTGGAAAAAAAATTGATGATATCAACATATTTAAGTTTGCTTTTCTTGTAACATTAATTCTGTCTTTTTCTTGTTATTTTTTTTCAAAGATTTCGTCTATATCATTTTTATTTATCGCTATTTTCTTTATGAGATTTTCAGGACAAGGCTTAATGTCCCATACTGCTACTACAACAATTTCAAGATATTTTACTAAATCTAGAGGTAAAGCTTTGAGCACAAGTTGGTTTGGGCTTTCAACAGCTGAATTTATTTTACCTGTCTTAATAGTTTATATGTTAACTATTACATCCTGGCAAAACATTTGGATTTATATATCAATTTTAGTTTTGATATTTTTACCAATAACATCCTATTTTTTAATAAGAAAATTAGATTTCAACTCTAGAGAAGAGACAAATCAGAAAGAATTAAGAGATATCAAGCAGTGGAAAAGAATTGAAGTTTTAAAAGATTATAGATTTTACATAATATGTTTGAATATGTTAGCGATGCCGTGGATAGCGACTGGAGTTTTTGTTTTTCAATCTTTTATAACTGAGTCAAAGCAGTGGGGTATTTTTACAATAGCACAATCCTTTATGGTTTATTCAACTTTATCAGTATTAACTTTGATTATTTCTGGTTTTTTGATTGATAAGTTTACTAGTAGAAAATTGTTAATATTTATGAATTTGCCTTTATTACTATCAGTTTTAGTCTTAATTTTTTTAGATTCATTATATTCTGCATATATTTTTTTAGGGTTGATAGGAATTTCAAACGGTCTTGCAAATGTTCTAGGTTCATCTACATGGGCTGAGATTTATGGAGTTAGATTTATAGGATCTATTAAAGCACTTACTACCTCATTGATGGTTTTTTCTACTGCATTTGGTACGGCTTTATTTGGTTTTTTAATTGATATAGGATTTCATATTGAACAAATAGCCATGGTATCATTTATTTACATTTCAATTTCTATAATCTTACTATTTTTTATAAGAAATAGACTAAATCCAAAATATATTTAAAAAACAGCTTGATTTTTTAAAATACCCTGTGTAGATACAGCGCATGGCAAGAGTAACTGTAGAAGACTGCGTAGATAAAGTTGATAGCCCATACGAGCTTGTATTGGTTGCTAAAGAGAGAGCAACTCAATTAAATTCTGGTATTGAACCAACTTTAGATAAAGATAATGATAAAAATACCGTCATCGCTTTAAGAGAGATAGCTGAAGAAAATATTAAAGTTCCAGATTTAACTGAGAGTGCTATTTACAAATTAAGAAAACATGTTGAGCAAGTTGATGATAGTGCCGAAACAGATGACGAGGTAGGAGATGATTTTGAAAGCTTATACAAAGGAGAAATATCAAAAAGTGGTACGCCAATATTACCATCAAAAAGAGCAAGAAAATCACCAGAAAAAATTCAAGTATCAAAAGAAGATATAGAAGAGCTTACTGAGACAAAAGATATAAGTGTCCAATCAGACAATGAGGAACAAACAGATGATGCAGATGTTTCACTTGAGGAACTTTCAGATACAGAAAATCAAGATACAGGGGATACGACAGACGATCCCAATAATACGAATTCTTAAAAAATTTAATTACCGGATAAAAAAAAGGCCCTTTATAAAAGGGCCTTTAATTTTTTGTATTAAAAAATTTTTATTTTAACCAAGGCTTCCATTTGTCTGGATTGTTGTCTAACCATTCTGCAACAACTTCTTTGACATCTCTTCCATTTTGATCGACTTCTACTAACATTTTAGCTTGGTCGATATTTTGTAAAGACATATTTTCAAAGAATCTTTTTGCATCAGCATGCTCTGCTTTAGCAAAAGTAGCAGGATTACCATAATTCATTGTATAATCCTTTGCCCAACCAGTTGCTGGCCAACCTTTTGTTCCACAGTCTTTCCAGTTACCTGCCTCTGTGAATGTATCAGGATCACAAACTTTGTGTTCTGGAAGTTGAACTCCTACCATATCATAAGCACCAAAGAACCAATGTGGTGACCATAAATATAATAAGAAAGGTTCTTTTCTCATATATGCTGCTTTTGCCTCTGCAATGGCTGCAGCCTCTGTACCAAGTTCATCTGCTTGGAAATCAATTCCTAAAAGATCAAGTCTTTTTTGGTCATGACAATTCCAACCTGCTACCGGACAACCAATTAGTCTACCTCTATTTCCAGTTTCAATAGTTGCAAATTTTGCTTTATGTTTATTTAGATCTTTCCAAGTTTTTATACCTAGCTCTTCAGCGGCATATCTTGGTATCCAGTAGTCTGACATACCAATTATTCCTGCTGTTCCAAGTAAATCAACGCTTCCATCTCCACTGTAAGATCCCACGACTTTGCCCTCGTAAATTAGATCTTCATTTAACATTACAGAGTCAGCTTCAGCATAACTTGGCCAACTTTCACATGCAAAATCAAGTTCGCCCGCTGCAATTGCTTCCCATAAACCTGTTCCTGACGGGAATACTGTTTGTTTTATTTTGTAACCATATTCTCTTTCAAGAATTGCTACAGCTACTTCACAAGTGATAATTCCACCTGTCCAGTCCGCAATAGCTGCGTGTAGTCTTTTGGCTGCATTTGCTTGCCCTAAACTACCGATGATTAGCACTAATGATAAAAATAGTGCAGATATTGTTTTTGATAATTTCATTATCTCTCCTATCTTAAAATTTAAAAACACATTGTAGATCAAAATATATACAAATGTAAACCGGACAAAAAATAGCTAAATTTCTTGATAAATGGCTACGATAGACCTAATGCCTCTCTTTGTTTTTTCGTATATGCTAGAGTAATTCTATCAATAATTATTGCAAGAAGTACAATACCTATACCAGCAGCTAGACCTCTTCCAGTATCAGATCGAGCAAGACCATTGAACACCTCTAGCCCCAAACCTTTACCTCCAATCAAAGGAGTTACAATTTGCATTGCAAAAGCCATAATAACTGTCTGATTAAATCCAATAACTAAACTTGGAATTGCCAACGGAAATTTAACTTTATTTAAAGTTTGAATTAAAGTTCCTCCAAATGATCTTGAAACTTCAGAGTATGTACCTGATACTTGCGTTAAACCTAAAGATGTAAGTCTAATTATAGGTGGAATAGAGTAAATAACTGTTGCTAAAACGGCAGATACGATACCTCCTCCGAAGAACATTAGAACAGGAATTAAATAACAGAAATAAGGAAGAGTTTGCATTGCATCTAACACTACATTTTGAATATTTCTGTATCTCTCATTGTAAGATGCAATAATTCCAAGAGGCACTCCAATTACAAAACACAAAGCAACTGACACAAGGACTGATGATAAAGTTATCATTGATTGAGACCAAATTCCACAAGCTCCAATAAAAGATAATAACAAAGCAGTTATAATCGCAAATCTAATTCCTACTGTTATATAACCCAGCACAACAAATACAGCCATAGTGTACCACCATGGTATATGTGTAAGAAAAGTATCTAATGGGCGAAGTAAATTAAGGTAAACAAATGCTCTTAAACTTTTCGTAAAAGCTATAAATCCTGGATTGACAGTTAAACTTTCGACAGTATTAGTGATTGGTTGTCTAATAGATAATCTCCATTCTTCTGGAAAAGAACCAATCTTAATAAAATATGTATCAATAACTATAATTATTAAACAAATTATAAAAGATGGAATTATATAATATCTTTTACTTACGAATTCTCCAATATCTTCTGCAGATATTTTATTGAATATGGAGATTAATAATTTGATAAAGTAAGCAATCAAGTTTGTAATAAATACGCAAATGTACTTTATTATATTGTGAGCAATCATTAAGGGTTTTTCTAAAATCCGTGCTAACTGATATCTAGACCATTCTTGAGGAAGTAAGTAAAACTTTTGTACATCAGATGGTAGTCTTTCTTTCGGTTTGCTAAAGGCAGAACTGAATCTATCAAACATTATCGCCATAAATAAAATACACAATCCTCCTTCCATAGCCCAACCCACATCTAATCTTCTGATAGCTTGCCAAACTTGTCCACCAATACCTTCAGCACCAATAAAGCAAGCTAAAACAACGAGGGCAAGAGCCATCATTATGACTTGATTGATACCCATCATGATACTAGGTAAAGAAAGTGGAATTTTTATTTTAAACAAAAGTTGTAATTTATTTGAACCAAAAGAAGTTGCACTTTCTATAGTTTGTGCTGGTACTTGCCTTATACCGGTGTTTGTTAATCTTATTATTGGAGGCATTGCATAGATCATAGTTGCAAGGATTGCTGGAGCTCCACCAATACCAAAAAAAAATAATGCTGGAAATAGATAAACAAATGCTGGCATCACTTGCATTGTATCCAGAACTGGTTTCATAAAGTTTTCAAACCGGTCACTTTGTGAACAAAAAACTCCTAATATGAAACCGAAAAAAACACAAAGTAAAACTGATAAACCCATTAAGGCAACTGTCTGGAGTGATGGTTCCCACATTTTGGTTGCTCCCCAAAAATAAACTACAAATAATGAATAGAGCCCTAATTTTAAACCTCCAGCAATAATACACGGCAAGAAAAAAATTGCTGCTATTAAAAGCCACGGCGCTTCTAGTAAAAAATCTTCCACAAAATAATAACAAGCCTTTATATAGCTAGCTATAATTTTAGTTATCCATCTGTAGTTCTTTTTTAAAAAATCCTCTCCCTCATTTACCCATGCAGTGAATGTAAACTCATCTGTAACAACTTTTGGAAACTTTGAAGGTCCTTCACTTTGAGATGAAAGCCACAAAGCTATCAAAAAAACTATACCAATAATTGAATATGTAATTATATTCTTTGATTGATTGGATTTACCTATGAATTCATTGATACTAGACATATTTAAGAAAGTAGAATAATTAATTTTACTTTTAAAGTAAAATATTGTCTATTTTAATGATAAACTATTAATTTATTCATGAATAAAGACCAAAAAATAACTTGCTCAAATATCTGGAAGCTTTTTGGACCAGACGAAAAAAGAGTAATAAAAAGTTTAGACAAAAATTTATCTATAAAGGAAGTTCAGGAAAAGACTGGCCATGTGGTTGCAGTGAAGGATGTTAGTTTTTCTATACAAAAAGGAGAGACTTTTGTTGTGATGGGGTTATCTGGTAGTGGAAAATCTACTTTGGTTAGATGTATTTCAAGATTAATTGAACCAACAACAGGCACAGTTAAAATGGATGATGTGGATGTTACTAAAATGAGCAACAAGGATCTATTGGAACTAAGAAGAAATAAAATGAGCATGGTATTTCAGCATTTTGGTCTTTTTCCACATAGAACGGTCATTGAAAACATTGGGTATGGTTT
Source organism: Candidatus Pelagibacter communis (assembly GCA_001180065.1). Taxonomy (GTDB): domain Bacteria; phylum Pseudomonadota; class Alphaproteobacteria; order Pelagibacterales; family Pelagibacteraceae; genus Pelagibacter; species Pelagibacter ubique_G. The sequence goes on along the minus strand of CVSM01000049.1, from coordinate 26,830 downwards.
AGAAGTTAGAGGCACAAAAAAAGATATTAGATTAGAAAAATCTATGGAAGTTTTAAAAATGGTTGGTCTAGATGGATGGCAAAATAATTATCCTAGAGAGCTATCAGGAGGTATGCAACAAAGAGTTGGATTAGCAAGAGCACTTGCAGTTGATCCTGAAATTTTAATTTTTGATGAACCATTCTCAGCTTTAGACCCGCTTATAAGAAGAGAGATGCAAGACGAACTTTTAAAAATTCAAGAAAAACTCCAGCGAACTATGGTTTTTATTACTCATGATTTTTTAGAGGCTATTAAGATGGGAGATCATATCGCAATAATGAAAGATGGTGAGGTTTCTCAGGTTGGAACACCTGAAGAAATTGTTGCTAATCCTAAAGATCAATATGTCAAAGACTTTTGCGAAGATGTTCCAAAATATAAAGTTTTAAGTGCAGGTAAAGTAATGAGAAAAGATTGTTGTAATCAATCAAAAGAATTATTTAAAAATAAGTCGGACTGCATTTCAGATAATTCAAAAATTGAAACTTTAATTGATAAATTAGTTGAGTCAGATAAAATTTACCCAGTAGTATGCTCAGAGACTGGAGAACTTCTAGGAGAGATAGACCGTTCTATAGTAATGAGGTCAATGAAATCAAAAACATAAACTAGTAAAATTTCTTATTAGCTTTAACTGCTTTTATTTTTTGAGAATCTCTCCAAATAATTATGAAACCAGCAGAAACTATTAATAAAACACCTGGAAATAATTGTTGCCACGGAGCTTCATTAAAAAAAATCCAACCTAATAAAAATGAAGACGGGATACCAAAATATTCAAAGGAGGCGAGCTTACTTAATGAAATTAGTCTATACGCGTATACAAATAATATTGCTGCTGTACCACCAAGTATACCTGTCAAAACCATTAATAGTAAATCTCTTAGATTATTAACCGTAAAATCGTTTGATAAAATAACAAATAAAAAAAATGCACCTATCACATTAAAAATCAATGTATAAAATTGTATTTTGGACGTTGAGAAGTTCGAAGGAATAAACTTAAGTATTATAACCGTTACTCCCCAAGCAAAAGCTACTAGTATTGAATATATAGAATAATAATTAAATATATCACTCGTTGGCTTTAAAATTAATACCACACCTAAAAAGCCAATTATAATTGCAGACCATCGATATATACCGACTTTATCTTGTAAAAATATAATCGAAAGTATTACAATGAAAAATGGAGATGAAAAAGTTAAAGTCATTGCTGTTGCAAACTCAACATTAATTACTGAGATAAAAATAAATATATTCATTGCAAGAAAACTTAATCCTCTTAAACAACAGAGAGATAAAAATTTCTTATTTACATTCTTAAAAAGAGAGTTGTATTCTCCTGAAAAGAAAAGCAGAACAAGCAATGGTATTACCGCAAAAAAATTTCTAAAAACAGCTAATTTAAACACTGAATAGTCATTTCCTATAAATCTAATTACTACTAAATATAAATCTACGCAAACTACACCTAATAGCATTGTAAGTATTGCGATTAAAGTTTTCTTAAGATCTACTTTTTCTTTTGCGATTTTCATTTATTTTTGTAAGTTAGTATAAATTTTTAAATAAATATGCAAAATTTTGAACTCAATAAAGACGATTTATTAGGCAAACAAGATTGGACCTTTCCAACATTTACGGCTTATGGGCCAGGAAGATTTAAAGAAATTGGAAAATTCTGCAAAGATTTCAATATTCAAAATCCTTTAATCGTAATAGATAGTGGAAGCACTAAGCTGCCCTTTATAAGTGAATTACAAAATCTGCTTTCTGATACAAAAATTAAATCAAATATTTATTCTAATATATCTCCCAACCCTAGAGATGATGAAATCGATGGTGGCTGCAAAGCATTCAAAGACGGTAATCATGATTCTATAATCGCAATAGGAGGGGGCAGCGCGATGGATGGAGGAAAAGCTATATGCTTAACTGTTAATAGCGGAATACCTTTGTGGGATTTTGAATTTTTAGATAAAGTTCCAAGAGATCTAAAAGGTAAAAACCCTTTTCCAAAGCTAATAACTATACCAACAACTGCTGGTACAGGTGCAGAAACAGAAATAACTGCAATGGTTACTGACACAAAAAAAGGTATGAAATTTTGTATATGGCATCCAGAAGCTAGACCCTGCTTAGCATTAGTTGATCCAGAATTAACTTTAAAGTTACCAGCAAACCTAACAGCTTGGACCGGTATTGATGCAATGATACACGCTATTGAGGGTTACAGTGTTCCTATGTTTCATCCGTTATGTGATGGTTCAGCTTTAGAAAGTTTAAATTTAATTTCTAAGTCTCTTAAACTGGCAGTAAATGAACCAGACAATTTAGTTGCAAGGGGAGGAATGATTGTAGGGTCTTATTTAGGAGGAGTAGCTTTTTTAAAAGGCTTAGGTTTAGTACATGCCATCTCTCATATGGTTGGTGCAGAATATAATACCCATCATGGACTTACTAATGCAATAATTCTACCTACAGTAATGGAATATAATTTACCCGGTTTAGAGGAAAAAGTTCAGCGAATGTCAGAGGCAATGCAATTTGATGACCATTCAGTTAAAGGTTTTAAAGAAAATTTAAATAAAATGTTAGATGAACTTGATATTCCAAGAGGATTAAATGAAATTGGTGTACCTGAGGATTCATTCAAAAGAATTGCGAAAAAATCTATGCTCGATCAGGCCTATGGTCAAAATCCTAAAAAAGCAACTTTAGAAGAAGTTGAACAATTAACTTTAAAAAGTATTAAAAAAGCTCGCTAGGGCAGATGCTAGAAAACAAAAAAGTATCTGAAATTATTAAATTAATTCAGACAAAACAGATATCAGTAAAAGAAGTAGTAGAATTCTATTTAGCAAGGATTGAAAAGTATAATCCAAAATTAAATGCAATTGTTCTTTTGAAAGATACTGAGAAAATATTAGAAGAGGCTAAAAAAAAAGATAATCAACAGAATAAAAATAAATCTTTATTTGGTTTACCGTTAGCTATTAAAGATTTAAGTGATGTCGTTGGAATTCAAACAACATACGGTTTTAAAGGTTACAAAGATCATTTTCCAAAAAAAAATTCTTTTTTTGTGGATAAACTAATTGAAAACGGTGCAATAATAATTGGAAAAACTAATACAGCTGAACTTGGAATTGGAGGACATACAATTAATAGACTTTTTGGTCCAACTTCAAATGTTTATGACTTAAGCAAGTCGTCTGGTGGTTCAAGCGGAGGCGCAAGTTCAGCAGTCGCAGCTCAATTAATTCCCTTTGCTGATGGTACAGATCAAATGGGTTCATGTAGGAATCCCGCTGCATACTCTAATATATACGGTTTTAGACCAACCCCAGGAGTTATTGCTTCTGCTAGATCAGACAACCAAAAAAATATTCCTATTTTAACTACTCCTGGTTTTTTATCTAGAACACCAGACGATATGACAATTATTTTAGATAGCGTAACTGGTAAACACAGTTTGGATCCATATTCTTTAGAATTAAAATCTAATTTTCAAAATTTTGAAATAAAAGATTCAGAAATTAAAAATATAAAAATAGGATGGTTATCCGATGTTAATAGTAATTATAAATTTGAAAATGAAATATTAGAAATTTGTGAAAAAAAATTAAGCGAGTTAAATAAACAAAATATAAAAATAGATTTTTTGAAATCAGATATTAATACTGATGAACTATGGGACTCGTGGTTAATATTAAGATCAAAAAGTATATTTATGGATATTGGAAGTATGAGTATTAAAGATATTAATGAAATGACTTTTCAGGCAATTTGGGAGTACAATAGGGGAAAAGATATTGAAGATAATGATATTGATATTGCATTAGAAAAAAGAAAAAAATCTATAAATGACATAAATCAGATATTTAAAGATTACGATTTTTTAGCTTTACCATCAGCACAAGTATTTCCATTTAAAAAAGAATTAAATTATCCAGAAAAAATAAATGATTTTAGTCTAGATACTTATCATCGATGGATTGAAGTTTTTATATTATCAAGCCTTTTAGAATTACCAACTATAACAGTTCCAGTTGGTTTTAATAAAAATAAACTACCAATGGGAATGCAAATAATAGGAAAAAAGAACAATGATTTAAAAGTGCTTGCATTTGCAAGAAAATACGAACAAATGTTCAATTATTCAAAAATAAAACCGGAAATATAATAATTAATGCAAAGACACCCTCACCATTATAAAATCTCAATAGCTTTAGCTATATCAGCTGGAGCTTGGGGAATATATTGGTTACCACAAAGAATACTTGAGGATGGTGGTCTTACAGGAGGTTGGGGCACAATTTCTCAAATGATAATAGGTACATTAATACTATTACCTATTGCCATTTGGAGACTAAGCAAAAGAAAAGGCACAGGATTAGAGCATCCGGCTATGGGAATTTTAATTGGTGGAGGATTTATATTATACGCATTAAGTTTTCTATTAACAGATGTAGTGAGAGCTTTGATAATGTTTTATATGACGCCCGTTTGGACAACGATTTTTGAAATAATTTTTTTAAAGAAGAAACATGGTTGGCAAAGAATTTTAAGTTTAAGTTTAGCACTTGGCGGATTATGGGTAGTATTTGGACAAGGTGGTAAAATTCCTTTACCAGTAAATGCAGGAGATTGGATTGCTCTTTTAGGTGGGGTTATGTTTGCTGGAGGAATGATCAGGCTTGAGGTCATCAAAACTGACGGAGTATTCCCAATCATTTTCGGTTTTTTCTTTTATGGAACATTATTCAATATTGTGGCTGGTTTTTTACTCGTGGACTATCTTGGTCCTGTACCAACTCGGGACGCATTTGTTGGAATGACTACTTTCTTAATTCTTTTATCAATTTTTTATTTTATACCTACTGGTATTGTAATTCTTTGGGCTCCAACTCAAATAGGAGCTGGGATATGTTCAATTCTTTTTTTATCAGAAATCATTGTAGGCGCTGTAAGCTCAAGCATTCTTACTGATGAGCCATTTGGTTGGCGTCAAGTTACTGGTTGCTCCTTAATAGTTATTGGAGGAATAGTGGCTGTAGTTCTATCTCCAAAAGAAAATGTAAGCAAACAATCAGTTTAAAAAAAAATGAATAACATTTTCAATTATAAGATATAGTAATTTGATGAATTCAAATAAAATAAATGTAAGACGTAGTTTTATTTTTACACCAGGTCTAAAACCTGAAATGTTTCCAAAAGCTATTGCATCGGGTGCAGATATGGTTTGTATTGAATTAGAAGATGGTATTGCAATCAAGGATAAAGATGAAGCAAGAAAAAATACTATAGACGCTCTTAAAAATCTTGAAGTTAAAAATGGTGTAGAGTTAGTGGTTCGAGTTAATTGTCAAAGAACTAAGTTTGGTCTCTTGGATCTAGAGGCTTTTATTTCTAGTAAATTACCAATTAAAGCATTAATGCTACCCAAAGTTAAAACACCAGAAGAGATAACTTTTATAGATAATCTTTTGACAGATTGTGGATTAGATACTGATCTTCATGTTATAATGGAGACCAATGAAGCACTTGAAAGTATTTATGAAATTGCACATGCCAGCAAAAGAATAGTTGCATTATATTTTGGAGGAGTTGATATGGCTGCTGAATTAAGAGTTCCAAATGAATATAAAAACTTGATTTATGCAAGGTCAAAATTAGTACATGCAGGGGCTAGTGTCGGGGTAGATGTAATAGATGTACCCTATTTGGATTTAGATGATATGGATGGGATGAAAAAAGAATCAGAATTAGTAAGAGATTTAGGATTTACAGGAAAGGGATCTATTCATCCAAAACAAATAAATATCTTAAATGAAATTTTTACACCTTCTAAAGAAGAAATTATGAAAGCTAAAAAAATTGTAGATCAATTCAATGAATCTAATACTGGACTAGTAGTAATTGATGGAAAACTTATTGAAAAACCTGTCCTCAGAGAAATGCAAAGAAAAATATTAATAGCAGAAAAAATAAATAAAATTTAAAAAGATTAGTTTTAAAAATTTTTGTTAACTATTTCATCTAACATATTTATCATATTTTTTTTGTATTCGTCATCTGTTCCTGATTTTGTGTCTATCACAGAAAAATAAGAGGCCACTACACCAGTTTTTAAATTTACTGCTAGAAATTGACCACCTAAACCAGAGTGACCAATCCAGTCACCTGTTTTCATAGTAGAATTTGAATAATATAAAGACTTGTTATCTGATAACTTCATATAAATAGATCCTTTATTTTTTAACGTTTGATCAAAGAATTTAGGCGATCCAATTTGCCTGTTTCCTACACCTTTACCTTTTCTAGCGAATAATAGACCGTATCTTAAAAAATCTCTTGAAATTAAACACCCACCCCCTGAAATCCATGGCATCCCATATCTGTCAGTTCCCATGTATAAAGCATCTTCAAATCCTGCAGCTTCAACAGCATCTAACAGCCATTCCTTTAATGATTTTCCACTTACTTTTTCTATTAAAATTCCAATTACATCTGTATTAGCAGATTTGTAGTGAGAAAATTTAGAATCGTTTGATAAATCCTTTCCTTCATTAGATTTGATAGAATTTAAATATTCTTCCTGTCCCATCTTTTCATTTAAATTTTCTGGAAGGCGCCACCCACAAATTGGCTCATGTAAAAATGAGGAAGTGTAGGGGTCTGTATAATCTTCACTATAAGAGTTTTGAATATTCATATCTAAAACATTTTGGATTGTTGCTGAAGCATAGCCACTTCCAATATTAGGAAGATAGTCAGAAATTTTTTTATTAAGATCAATTGATTTTTGCTCTACAAGTTTGCCAATAAACAAATTTATAAACATTTTGGTGATAGACATTATTGTCTGAGGCTGATTTTCTGAAAAATCTTTAGCATATTTTTCATACAATATATTTTGATTCTTACCTACAAGTAATGAACAAAAATATTTATTATTAATCATACTTTTTACAGATGGAATTTCTTCTATTTCACTATTAAATTTTTTATTTAATCTTAAAACAAGATCTGATCTTAATAATAAACCATATCTGTTAATCTTATGAAGATTTCTATAACCCTCTCTTCGTGTTTTAGGTAAGTACCATCTTGGTTTATTATCCTCTGATACAACTAAATCTGGATTGAGATCAGTTTCTAATTTTTCATTACTCATATTATATTATTTACTGTTGAACAATTTTTGAGATATTTTCAAATTTATTTTTCCAAATTACAAAACTTAAGATTTGTTGGTCTAAGGTTGTAATAGCATGAGGTTGATAACTTTTATGAAATCTAGTTTTTGTAGATGATAAAATTTCCTCTTTTTGATTTTTACTTTCAAATTTAGCTTCACCTGATACAATAAAATATAATTCTTCAGCTTCGTGATTATGCCAAGGGTAATAAGCATTTTTATCTAAAAAATTTACATAAAGAGCCATTTCTGATGTTTGAAAGTGTCCAGTTGGTCCAATTAACTCAAAAAAACCATATTTATTTAAAAAATCTTTACCAACTTCTTTTTCTTTATACCCTTGTTCCCAATTAACATAAGGTGATAAATCACTAATTGCCTTATGTAATTCTAAAAGTTTTGTATTAAGATTTTTATTCCAATTAAAAAGTTTATCAGTTACTGATGTCTTTTGAGACTTAAGACTATTTAAAACCAAATTTTTTGGAAAATTAACAAAATTTGATAATTCTTTATGATTGGCCCATAACTTTTGAACTTCGATTTTAGCTTTATCAAAGATATCTGTTGTATTATTCATTATTAAGTGAAGAGAGTGGCTTTATAAGGTTTACTCCTACTCCACAACATCCTCCAACTATTTGTGTCCCATTTTTTACCCATGATTTTACCTCATTCAAATAATCTTGTGGACTTAAATTACTATCTGATCTCCAATGAGGTTTTTCATAAAAACCAATGTTAGGATAAGCTCCTATTGTTCCAGTATAATTTTTCTTTGCTACCTTTATCGCTCTACCTGTAACATCAATATCAGAGTGAGCAATCAAAATTGGACCTGAATGTATTTTACTAAATCTTTTGATTGATTTCTCTAAATCTTCATAAACTTCCGGGGGATCATCAAGAGTATCATTATAACCAAGCATCAAGTTGTCAGTTTTTTTATCAATTACACACGAAATTGAAAGCCACACTGGTATTTTAATTTTAATAGAACATTCCAGCATTGTTTCAACAATGTCTGCTTGTGAAGACATTGCCTCTAAAATAATTAAATCTACTCCCTCTTCAGATAAAATTTTTATTTGTTCATTAAATCCTGGTTTCAGTGCTTCAATTCCGTATCTGAAAAAACTCCCAGATGCTGAAACACTTCCAGCTAATGCCACTTTTTTTTTTGAATTTTCAATTGCTTTTTTACCTAATTCAACACTTTTTTGATTGAATTTCTTGATTAAACTTTCCATTCCATAATTTTTCATTGAAATAGGAGTACAAGCATATGTATTAGTTGTTATCACGTCTGCACCTGCTTCAATATAATCTTCATGAACTTTTTTTACTAGTTCTGGGAATTCAACCGAACATGTGCCACACCAGAGATTTTTGTCCATAAGTGCACCTTTTTTTTCTAGCTCAGAGCCCATAGCTCCATCTAAAATTACTAATTTATTATTATTTAATTTCTCTTCGATAAATTTGTATGACATCAAACTTTACTATTTGTGAAAGCACAGATTTTATTTCCATCTAAATCTCGAATATAAGAATAATAAACTCCAGATCCTTCTGGTCTTTCACCACCTGAACCTTCACTTCGAGCTCCTAATTTTAAACCTACTTCATGAAATTTATCAACTATATTTCTGTTGCCTACTATAAATGATACCTGAGTACCATTTCCAAAAGTCGCTTTTTCTTTATTAAATGGTTTAGTGATATAAAATTCAATTGATCCAGAACCACCTATAGTTATGTATCCAGCACACACATCATCCGTATCTGTTCTTTTTAGGCCAATAACCTTAAAGAGTTCATCATAAAATTTTATAGATCTATTAAGATTATTTGTTCCAACCATCACATATCCGATCATAATTTTTCTTTAAATAAAATTATCTATTCCACTCTGTAATTGTTTTAACCTCAAGGTATTCATGTAAACCCCAAGTACCTCCCTCACGACCATTCCCTGACTGTCTGTATCCTCCAAAAGGAGTTCCAGAGTCTGCTGGTTTATTATTTACGTAAATTATTCCAGCTCTTAGTTTTTTTGAGACTCTTTTTGCTTTTTCTTTATCTTCTGTTTGAAGGTAATTTCCTAAACCATATTCTGTATCATTAGTTATTTTAATAGCTTCTTCTTCATTTTCGAATGGAATAATAGATAAAACAGGACCAAAAATCTCTTCTTTAGCAATTCTCATTGAATTATTAACATCTGTAAAAACTGTTGGTTTTATAAAATACCCTTTTTTAAAATCCCCTGGCTTATCAGGACCCCCCGCGACTAATGTTGCTCCTTCCTCAATTCCACTTTTAATTAAGCTTTGAATTTTATCGAATTGTACTTTAGAAATGACAGGTCCTATATGATTGCCTGATTTACTTGCTAAATTTACTTTTATTTTGTTTGCTTCATCAGCAGCTTCTTTTATAGCTCTATCATAAATAGATTTTTCAACTAACATTCGTGTAGGGGCATCACATGATTGACCAGAATTACTCATCACGTTTCTAATACCATCTCTTACAGCATCAGGATAAGAATCTGCAAAAACAATATTTCCTCCTTTGCCACCAAGCTCTAGACATACTCTTTTTATTGTCTCTGCTGCGTTTTTGGTGATTAATTTTCCTGCTCTTGTCGAACCAGTAAAAGAAACCATGTCAATATCAGGATGTTTTGATAAATCCGTTCCAACTCCTGAACCATCTCCGTTCACTAAATTGAAAACTCCTGGAGGAAAACCAGCCTCATGTATCATTTCTGCAAATAACATTCCTGAAAGAGGTGCAATTTCAGATGGTTTTAAAACCATTGTGCAACCTGTTGCAAGGGCAGGTATAACTTTTAAAGCAATCTGATTAATAGGCCAATTCCACGGCGTTATTAAACCACAAACACCGATGGGTTCGTAAATTATATGATTTGCAGATTCTTTTCCAAATCCAGGTTCAAAATCGAATTCTTTTAATCTTTTTATAAAGTCCTCTATGTGAGAAGCACCAGATGAAGTTTGATTTGCCGAACACCAGTCTTTAGGACAACCTAGTTCTGTTGATATAGCATTGGTCATTTCATCCCATCTAGAATTATAAATCTCCAGCAATTTTTCTAAAAGTTTTATTCTCTCTTCTTTAGTGCTTTCTTTCCAGGTTTCAAAAGATTGCTTCGCAGATTTTACAGCTAAATTTGTATCAGCTGTGCTACCAAGTGAAATCACAGCACAAATTTCCTCTGAAGATGGGTCTATCACATTAAAATTATTTTGGTTGATTGGGTTTACCCATTCTCCGTTAATATAAAATTTTTTCTTATCTAACATATGTATTAAATACCATAAAATATTATTAACTAAATTCTTTTAATATTTTTTCTCGATGTTCATCAAGATCTGGAATATCTCCTCTTGTTTTCTCGTCTATATATGTTGACATTTTTATTGGGTTTCCAGCTAATTTAAAATCACCAATTACTTTATGATAAGCTTTTACAATCATATTTCTGGATTCTACTTGAGGATTTTCAACAGCCTCCTTAATATTAAATATTGGACCACATGGAATTTTTTCTTTTTCCATAGCATTAACCCAATTTTTTGTATCTTTTTTTTTTAATTTATCTTCAAGAATTTTTTTTAATTCATCCATATTCTTTGCTCTTGATGAATTGTCTATAAATCTTGAGTCATTGATCATCTCAGACATATCTAAAATATTACATAGCTTTTCAAATAATTTATCATTTCCAGCTGCAATTATAATATGACTATCTTTAGTTTTAAAAGCTTCAAAGGGTGCAATTGAAGGATGACGTGATCCCATCGGTTTTGGAATTTCATTTTTTGCTAAGTATCTTGCAATTGCGTTTTCTAATATCGCAATCTGACAATCAAGCATCGAAACATCAATATACATACCTTTACCAGTTTTTTGTCTATCATAAAGTGCAGCATTAATTCCAATAGCTGTAAACAGTCCTGCTGTAATATCACCTATAGAAGTCCCAACTCGTGTCGGTTCTGAATTAGGCTGACCCGTAACACTCATTAAACCCCCCATACCTTGAACTACCATATCGTATGCGGGTAATTCTTTTAAGGGACCAGTTTGTCCAAATCCCGAAGCAGATGCATAAATTAATTTTGGATATTTTTTATTTATTTCTTTCCAACCATATCCCCATTTTTCAAGAGTGCCTGGTTTAAAATTTTCTACTAAAATATCTGCTTTAGATAAAATTTTATCAAAAATATTTTTATCATCATTATTTTTTAAATTAAGAGCTATACTCTCCTTACCTCTATTTAATGACATAAAATAAGCTGAATAATTTTCTATAAATGGTCCAAATTTTCTTGAATCGTCACCAATCTCTGGTGCTTCAACTTTGATCACCCTTGCACCAAGATCAGAAAGTATCATGGTACAATAAGGACCCACTAATACTCTAGTTAAATCAACAACTAATAAATTTTTTAAAGGTCCATCCATATTTAATACAAATAATTTGAGTTTTTGACGACTTGACTCTTATTAATAAGTTCACTTTAATTGAAATATTTAAAATTAACAATAGAGGGAAAAAATAATGTTAAAAAGAATATCTTTATACTTAACTTCATTAGTTTTTGTTTTTACCACTATTGGTTCTGCTTATGCAGTGACGCTTAAAGCAAGTCACCAATGGCCTGGTACTCCAAGAGCTGATGGATCTTATGATCCACGTCATGAAATGGTTCAAATCATTGCTGACGAGGTTAAAAAAGCAAATGTTGGGATAGATATAAGAATCTATCCAGCTAAATCATTATACAAACCAAAAGAACAGTGGAAACCGATGACAACTGGTCAATTAGATATTTCTGCTTTTCCATTAGCATATGCTTCTAAATTTCATCCAGAGTTTGATGCAACTTTAATGCCTGGAACTGTAAAAAATCATGACCATGCATTAAGATTTAATAAAGGTCCAATGATGACTGAAATTAAAAAGATTATTAATGATGCAGGTGTTGTAGTTTTGTCTGATGCTTGGTTAGGTGGTGGTTTTGCTTCAAAAACAAAATGTATAAAAAATCCTAGCGATGCCAAAGGTCAAGTTATGAGAGCTGCAGGAAAAGCATTTAACCAAATGTTAGAAGCAGCAGGAGCTGGTATACAAAGTATGCCATCATCTGAAATCTATACAGGTCTACAAACTGGTGTTTTAACAGGTGCCAATACTAGTTCAGGAAGTTTTGTAAGTTACAAAATTTATGAACAAGTCTCATGTGCAACTCCTCCAGGAAAATTTGGTTTATGGTTTATGTATGAACCAATTTTGATGTCGAAAAAGTCTTTCGATGCATTAAATTCTAAACAACAAAAAGCTTTAATGAAAGCTGGTAAAGTTGCTGAGAAATACATGACAGCTCAAGTAGAAAACTTAGACAAAAAGTTTGAAGACGCCTATAAAGCTGCAGGTGTAAAATTAGTGTACATGGACGCTAAAGACCATGCTGCATGGGTAGAGATTGCAAAAAAATCTTCTCATAAAGCATTTGCTGATAAAGTTCCAGGTGGCGATAAGCTAATGGAAATGGCTTTAGCAGTTAAATAAAATAATATATAAAGAACCCCTATTTATTCTTATTAAGTAGGGGTTTTTTTATGAAAAAAAAATATCTTCAATTATGTGATCTAATAGCTAAAGCCTGTGGTGCTTTTGCGGTAATGGCATTGCTCTTATCAATATTAGTAATCGTTGAACTTGTGTTTGAACGATATTTTTTTCAAAGAGCAATTACATGGCAGACAGAACTTGTCACAATGTTATTAGTCGCTTCAACTTTTATAGGGAGCGTATACGTCTTAAGTGAGAAAGCTCATGTTAGCATGGAATGGATTTATGATTTTTTATCAAAAAAAAATGTTGTTAGATTAAAAATTTTTACATCCTCTGTAAGTTTATTATTTTTCCTAATTTTATTCTACTTTGGATTTATAATGGTAGAGGAAGCGTTTACCAAAAATTATTCTACAGGAACTGTCTGGGATCCACCACTATGGATACCATATTCTTCAATGATGTTAGGGGCTTTATTAATGATATTACAATATATCGCAGAAATTATAAAATTAACTGATGAAAAGGATTTTAATTAAATGGATCCACTGATTATTGCATTGATTGTTGCGGTTTTTACTTTATTGGTACTTTTTTCTGGAATTCCGATTGCTTTTGGTTTGAGTTTTGTTTCGATAGCTCTGTTAGTTACATTTGAAGGTTTTCAAATGCTTGATGTGTTTGCTGAAACTTTTTTTGCAGGACTAAATTCTTTTGTTTTACTTTCTATACCAATGTTTATTTTAATGGGGATGGCAGTTGCCAATTCTCCTGCAGGTAAAGATTTATATACAGGTTTAGATAGATGGCTTTGGAGAGTGCCAGGGGGATTAGTAATTTCTAATATTGGAGCATGTTCAATTTTTGCTGCTTTAAGTGGATCAAGTCCTGCAACTTGTGCCGCTATCGGAACGATGGGAATACCAGAAATGCGAAAAAGAGGATATTCTGACCAAATTGCAACAGGAACAATTGCTGCTGGCGGAACTTTGGGAGTTTTAATTCCTCCGAGTATTGTTTTAATAGTTTACGGAATTGCAACAGGTACATCAATTGGAAGATTATTTTTATGCGGTCTTGTTCCTGGCTTCATGTTAGCAGGTATGTTCGCAATATGGGCTCTTATACATAGTTACTTTATTGATAAAGATGCAGCAAAAGCCTTAAGAAATAGAGTAAGACCAACTTTAAAAGAAAAACTTGAGGTTTTACCGAGAATTCTTCCTTTCTTAGCGATTATAGCAGGAGTTTTATATGTACTTTATGGAGGAGTTGCAACACCATCAGAGGCATCTGGAGTAGGAGCATTCTTAGTTTTTGTTTTAATTGCTGTTGTTTATAAAATTTATCAACCAAGAAAGATATGGAACATTGTCAAAGTTTCAATGAAAGAAAGTGTAATGATAATGTTTATTATTGCAGCGTCTTATCTTTTTGCATTTACTCTTTCACAACTTTATGTGACCCAGTCTTTAGCGCAAAGTATGGTTGAATTAAGTTCGAATAAATGGGTTGTATTTATTTTGATAAATATTTTTCTTTTAATAGCTGGTTTCTTCTTGCCACCAGTTGCAGTAATTGTAATGACCTCAGCAATTTTATTGCCAGTTATTACAACATTAGGTTTTGATCCTTATTGGTTTGCCATTGTATTTACTATCAACATGGAAATTGGATTAATAACACCGCCTGTAGGATTAAATCTTTATATAATTAAAGGAATTACTCCAGATGTTAGTTTGTCGGAAATATTAAAAGGATCTATACCATTCATGATAATAATGGCTTTGGCCATAGTAATTTTATGTATTTTTCCTGAGATTGTTACATGGTTGCCTGATAAAATAATGGGTAAGGACCTTGGCTTTTAAAAAAAAGATTAATAGAAAAATTTCAGTTGCTCCAATGATGGATTGCACTGATAGACACGATCGATTTTTTTTAAGACTGATGAGCAAGAATGTAATGTTATATACTGAGATGGTAGCTACAAAATCTGCAATACACGGTGATAGAAAAAAAATTTTATCTTATAGTCCTGAGGAAAAACCTTTAGCTTTACAGGTGGGTGGATCGAATAAAGAAGAATTAGCTGAAGTAGCTAAGATTGCTGAGGAAATGGGATATGATGAAATTAATATAAATTTAGGCTGCCCTAGCAAGAAAGTTCAAAAAAATATGTTTGGCGCATGTTTAATGAAAGATCCAGATTTGGTAGCTGAATGTATCAATTCAATGGTAAATGCTTGTAAAATACCTGTAACAGCAAAAACTAGAATTGGATTTGATGATACAGAAGATTTTAATTATTTGAATAATTTTATTCGTAAGATGAAAAGTGCTGGATCAAAGACATTCATCTTGCACGCAAGAAAAGCAATTCTTACTGGTCTTACACCTAAACAAAATTTAAATATACCTAAATTAAATTATGAAATGGTATACGAAATTAAAAAAGAAAACCCTGATCTAGAAATAATTATTAATGGTGGTATTACAAAAGTTGAGCAAATAAATCATCATTTAAATTTCTGTGACGGGGTAATGATCGGTAGATCAATTTATCAAAATCCTTATTCATTAATTGAAATTGAGAAAGAAATATTTAAAACCTCATCTAATCCATCTCGTGAACAAGTAGCTGAAAAACTTTTAGAATACTTAGATAAAGAAGTTAAGCAAGGGACTAAAGTAAATCATATAATGAGACATACAGTTGGATTGTATCATGGCCAAATAGGGTCTAAAGAGTGGAAAAGATATTTAAGTGATAATATGATGGCAAGAGATTCAGACTTTCAAAAAGCAAAACATATCATGACAATTGTTCAAAATAATGAAAAAGCTAATCAAACTAACTCTTAATGGAAATATTAAATTCATCTGAATTAATTAATCTTTTAATTGTACTTGGATCAGCAGCAGCCGTTGCCGGTTTCATGGCAGGATTACTTGGAGTGGGTGGAGGTATAATAATGGTGCCAGCATTGTATTATGCATTTACAGTTTTAGATTTTGATATTGTTACTAGAATGCATTTATCTGTTGGGACATCTTTAGCAATAATTATTCCAACATCCATCATTTCAACTAGAACACACATGGAATATGACGCAGTCGATTTCAAAATGGTAAAATCATTTGGTATTTTCATTCTTTTAGGAGTAATTGCTGGAACATTTCTAGCAGTAAATTTAAAAACACCTGCTTTAGTATTATTCTTTTCGATTTTTGCTTTTATCGTGGGTATATTTTTTATTTTTGTACGGGAGAAGCTTATGGATAATCCAAAAAAAATATCAGATTTAATTAAAAATATTTCGGGTGTAATAATTGGTTTTATCTCAGTTCCTCTTGGTATTGGAGGTGGTTCGTTAATGGTTCCTTTCATGAGAACATTTGGATATGATATTAGAAAATCTATAGGTACAGCTGCGGCAGTAGGATTTTTAATTGCGTTGAGTGGCACCCTCACTATGATTACAGGAGGAGAATTAATTAATAATGTTACCTCTCCTTTTAGTTTAGGATATATAAATCTTCTAGGTTTTATTGTATTTGTGCCTGTTACAATGATTATGGCAAGGGTTGGGGCAAAAGCTGTTTATAAAATTGATAAAAAAATATTAAGTAAAATTTTTGGCACTTTTTTAATTATTGTCTCAATAAGGTCATTATTTGAATACTTATCAATAAGTTAACAACAATTAGGCGATTTAGTCAGTACCCCATTTAACTTTGTTCCAAATTCTTTCGTGAAAATAGTAAAAAAAAAGTGGAATAATCGATCCAACACCAAGTATTCCCGCACCTATAAATGTACCAGTGTACACATATCCGAAAATTACCCAATAAAGAAAAATGAAAAATCTCCAAGAAAAAGTTTTAGCAATTGATCTAATTTTTTTATCTGCCATAAAAAAAAAGAGGTGATTTCAGTCTCCCTCCATCACCTCACAATTTTAAGATAATTGATTCTTTAAAATTTTATGAACACTTAATAGTTGAATTTTAAAGTAATTTATTAGTATTTATTGTTTATATCAAATTTCTCGCTTAAAGATTGTACTTAATTCAACCATAACTTATATATGAAAAAAACAAAAAACACTGTTATTTTATGTGATGAATAAAAAAAAGTTAAAAAAAAATATTCAAAATAATTTTAAAATTTTAAAATCGTTACCTGAAAATATTATAGATGAAACAAAAGATAAGATTGGAAATTTCTATCAGACTTTTAAGAAAAATAGAGAAAAGAGAAAATTAAGAATAGAAAAAGAAAAAAAAATCCAAGAAAAAAAAGAAATTCAACAACAAAAGAAGCAGGCTTTAAAGGACAAGATAAATAAAGCTAAAGAAGAGAAGCTTCAAATATTAGCTCAAAAAAGATTAATTACAGAAAATGAGAAACAAATCCAAAGAAATGAGGAAAAAAGAAAAAAAATTGAAGCTAAAAGATTAAAAATAGAACAACAAAAAATTAAAGATGAAGAAGCTAAAAAATTGAGAGAGGACGCAAGAAGATTAAAGGAAGAAGAGTTAAGAATAAGAATATTAGAAAAACAGAAAATCAGGGAAGAAAAAAATAGAATTAAATTAGAGGAAATAAAATCTAAAGAACTTGAAGCTCAAAAACGAAGGGAAGAAAAAGAGAGAGAGAGACAAGAGAGAAACAGATTAAGAGATTTAGAAAGACAAAAAAGATTAGATGAGGAGCAAAAACTGAGAGAAGCCGCTAGAAAATTAAAATACGAAGAAGAAAAATTGAGAGAAACTGAAAATAGATTAAGACAACTTGAAATAGATAGAAAAACTGAGTTGGAAAGGCAAATTTTAAACGAGCAAGCAGAACAAAAAGCTAAGGAGGAAGAACTTAGAGAAAAAGAACAGCAAATAAAGGCTGCAGAAGCTGAAAAATTATTAAAAGAAAAAGAAGAAAGAGAAAGAGCTGAGGAAATTAGAAAAGAACAAGAAAAACAAAGGCTAATAGAAGAGGAAAGAGCTAAATTATTGAGAGAGCAAGATGAAGAACAAGAGAGAATTAAAGAGGAAAATCGTAGAATAAAAGAATGGGAAGATAAATTTGATCAAGAACAAAGAATAAGAGAGGAAGAATTAATCAAAAAATTTTATAGTGATCATTCAAAACCATCGAAAATAGAAAATGAGAAAAATGATAATGAAGATAAAGAGGAGAAAAATTAATTAAATTTTTTGGTCGTATTCTCCGATCTTGCCTGTTCTCTTTAATATTTCATCAATAAATTTAAAAATATTTAATTTCCTTTCATTTGAAGTAGGACTCTCAGTTACCACGACTAATGATGGTTTATTTGATGACGCTCTAATTAAACCCCAGGAACCATCTTCAAAAGAAAATCTTACTCCGTTTACGGTAATAATCTCTTTTATTTCCTGATTATCTATTTTTATTTTTTGCTCTTTGATTTTTTTAAACTCTTTTATCATCTCTTCAACTACATTATATTTTTCTTCATCCTTGCAAAATGGTGCCATTGTTGGTGATTGGTAAGTAGTAGGAAGATCTTTTACAATTTCACTCATTTTTCTGTCTTGATTATTTAATAAGTGACAAACTTGAATTGCTGAATTAATTCCATCGTCATAACCATAACCTAACGGTTGATTAAAAAAAAAGTGTCCACTTTTTTCAAATCCAGCTAGAGCATTTTCTTCATATACCTTTCTTTTAATGTGAGAGTGTCCTGTTTTCCAATATAAAGTTTCACATCGATTTTTATTTAAAACTTCATCAGTTGAGTAAAGGCCGGTAGATTTCACATCTACAATAAACTTTGAATTTTGATGTGAATTAGATAAGTTTCTAGCGATTAATAATCCTATCTTGTCTGAAAAAATTTCGTTTCCTTCATCATCAATTACTCCAACACGATCACCATCTCCATCAAAACCAAAACCTATATCAGCATTATTTTCTTTTACAGATTTTACTATAGCATGAAGCATTTCAAGATCTTCGGGGTTTGGATTATATTTTGGAAAATTCCAATCTAAATTACAGTCTAATTCAACTATTTCACATCCAATACCTCTCAATATATCAGGAGCAAAAATTCCTGCTGTACCATTACCACATGCCACAACTGCTTTTATTTTTTTTTTTAACTTATTCTTACTTATTAAATTTTCTTTATATACTTTATCAAAATCTTTAATTTGTTTTTCATCACCATTACCCTTAGTAAAATTTTGGTTTAAGGTAATCTCTTTTAATTCTTTCATTTCCTCAGGAGCATGTGTTAATCCTTTTTTGATGCCCATTTTAACTCCCGTCCAACCGTTTTCATTATGACTAGCTGTCACCATTGCAACAGCGTCGGCATCTAAATTAAATTGTGCGAAATAAACCATTGGTGATAAAGATAAACCAACATCTTCAACGAAACACCCAGTTGAAACTAAACCCTTCTTTAAAGCTGATTTTATTTTTTCGCTGTATGATCTGTAATCATGTCCAACTATTACCCTTGGATTTTCTTTTTTGGTACGTTCTTTAATTTGGGTACCTAGACCTTTTCCAAGATTCGTGATTCCTGGCTCATTAATGTCTTTTTCGTAAATCCATCTTGCGTCATATTCTCTAAAGCCGAAGGGGTCTATTTTTATTGATTGAGACATGCTGTTAATTACTTACATTTTTTTCATTTTTATAGTTGAATTTTTTTTTCACTGTTCTATAAATGTTCTGTTGATTTACATAATATTTAGTATATTAACATCAAGCGCACACAACATATAGTTGTTTTCGCTATATTAACAAGATATATTAACAAAAAATGAATAAAATACTATCGCAGGCATTAAAGAAAGCTGTCTCTGAATATAGCCCAGAAGTTAAAGAGCTAGAGCGGAATAATAAACCTGACCTATTTTCTTTAAATAGTGAAACAGAGCTTTTTCAAAATGATAAAGGAATAATTATAAAGATCGATCGATCTAGAGACTCAAATTTAACAGATTTTGGTAAAGCAACCTTGAAGGACAGGTACCTTGGTCAGAATGAGTCTTTTCAAGATCTATTTGCTCGTGTGGCTAGTTCCTACGCAGATGATAATTTACATGCTCAAAGAATTTATAATTACATAAGCAACTTATGGTTCATGCCAGCTACACCAGTTTTATCTAATGGCGGCACTAAAAGAGGATTGCCAATTTCTTGTTTTTTAAATGAAGCATCAGATAGTTTAGGTGGTATTTTAGATCTTTGGAGTGAAAATGTTTGGTTAGCTGCAAAGGGCGGAGGTATTGGAAGTTACTGGGGTAACTTAAGATCAATTGGTGAAAAGATTGGTAAGGTTGGAAAAACTTCGGGCATAATTCCTTTTATAAAAGTTATGGACTCTTTAACAATGGCAATTAGCCAAGGTTCGTTAAGAAGAGGATCTGCTGCGTGTTATCTGCCAGTTGACCATCCTGAAATTGAAGAATTTATTGAAATGAGAAGACCCACTGGAGGTGATCCAAATAGAAAAGCGCTTAATTTACATCATGGTGTTTTGCTTTCTGATGCATTCATGAGAGCTGTCGAAACTGATGAACAATGGGCTTTAAAAAGTCCCGCAGATGGATCAGTTCAACAAACTGTCTCAGCTAGAAACTTGTGGATTAGATTGTTAACTGCAAGAATAGAAACTGGTGAGCCGTATATCATTTATATTGATACTGTTAATAGATTGATACCTCAACACCATAAATTAGCAAATTTAACAGTCAAAACTTCTAACTTATGTAGTGAGATAACTTTGCCAACTGGAGTTGATAAAGATGGAAATGATAGAACAGCTGTTTGTTGTTTATCTTCATTAAATTTAGAAAAATATGATGAATGGAAAGATGATCCTGACATGATTGGAGATGTTATGAGATTTTTAGATAACGTCTTGTCTGATTTTATTAACAAAGCTCCTGACCAGTTTAAGGATGCTAAATATTCTGCAGAAAGAGAAAGAAGTGTTGGTTTAGGAGTAATGGGTTTTCATTCTTTTTTACAAAAAAACAGAATTCCACTAGAATCTGTAATGGCTAAATCTTGGAACAAAAAAATATTTAAACAAATTGACGAAAAAGTTAATAAAGCATCAAAAGAATTAGCAAAAGAAAGAGGTGCGTGTCCTGATGCTGCTGAGTATGGCATTGAAGAAAGATTTTCTAATAAAACTGCAATCGCACCCACAGCATCTATTTCAATTATTTGTGGTGGAGCTTCACCTGGTGTAGAACCAATAGCAGCTAATAGCTATACTCATAAAACTTTATCTGGATCTTTTAACGTTAGAAATAGATATCTGGAGGAAATTTTAGATAGCCACGGTAAAAATGACGACGAAACTTGGTCTTCTATCACGACAAATCAAGGATCAGTCTCACATTTGGATTTTTTAACCGACCTAGAAAAAGATGTTTTTAAAACTGCTTTTGAGTTAAATCAAAAATGGATTATTGAGTTAAGCGGCGATAGAACACCGTATATATCACAAGCTCAGTCAGTTAATTTGTTTTTACCAGCAGATGTTCATAAAAGAGAATTACATAGAATTCATTTTGATGCTTGGAAAAAAGGTTTAAAAAGCCTTTATTACTGTAGATCAAAATCAATTCAAAGAGCTGAAAATATTAATGATGCTAAATCAACTGATATCACAGCTAATGTATATAAATCTAAAAAACAACAATCTAACCAAGAAACGGAATACGAGGAGTGTTTATCATGTCAATAACAGAAAAAATCATAACAGAAAAAAAAGATATAATTCAACCTAAGAAAATGGGACTGCTAGTAGAAAATCCAGTTTATAAACCATTTAGATATCCTTGGTGCTATGATGCATGGTTAACGCAACAAAGAATTCATTGGCTACCTGAGGAAGTTCCATTGGGAGATGATGTTAAAGACTGGCAAAAAAATTTATCACAGTCTGAAAAAAATTTATTAACACAAATATTTAGATTTTTTACTCAAGCCGATGTTGAAGTTAATAACTGTTACTTGAGACATTACACAACTGTATTCAAACCAACTGAAGTTCTAATGATGATGACTGCTTTTGCTTCAATGGAAACAGTTCATATCGCTGCTTATTCGCATCTTTTAGATACAATTGGTATGCCCGAGTCTGAGTACTCAGCTTTCATGAAATATAAAGAGATGAAAGATAAATATGACTACATGCAGAATTTTGATATGAGTTCAAAAGAAGATATTGCAAAAACAGTTGCAGTTTTTAGTGCTTTTACAGAAGGTCTTCAGTTATTTGCAAGTTTTGCCATTCTTTTAAATTTTCCAAGACACAATAAAATGAAAGGTATGGGTCAAATAGTTACTTGGTCGGTAAGAGATGAAACACTTCACTGTAATTCGATGATAAGAATTTTCAAGGAATTCATTAAAGAAAATCCAGAGATATGGAATGCTAAACTTAAAAAGGAACTATATGAGGCTTGTAGAACTATAGTTGCACATGAAGATGCGTTTATAGATCTTGCTTTTGAAATGGGTCCAATGGAAGGGCTTACTGCAAAAGAGGTTAAGGACTACATTCGATTTATTGGAAATCGAAGATTAGTTCAATTAGGCCTAGAACCAATTTATGATGTTGAAAAAAATCCACTAGGTTGGTTGGATACTATGCTTAATGCAGTTGAACACATGAACTTCTTTGAAGGACGTGCAACAGAGTATTCTAAAGCATCAACTCAAGGAACTTGGGTAGAGGCTTTCAGTTAATACTGATTAGTGAATAGTTTTGTATTACCAAAAAAAGCAGCAAGACTAATTGTTTTACAAAGAATTGAGCTCGCTGGAAATATTTTAAAAAAAATTAGAAAATTATTTGGAAGATATTTTTTTTCTAATTTTGTAACTAAATACTTTTTAAATTCAGTCAAAATTAGTAATGAGTATTATAAAATTATGTATGATGAATTTTTAACAATAAAGAAATTCATTAATGATGATGATAATCTTTTTCTAAGTATAGGGGCGGGTGTTGGCGGTCTTGAAGCCATAATAAATCAAAATTTACCTGAGAAAAATTATTTCTTTATTGAAAAGAACTATATATCAAAAAAAGTTAAATATGGGTGGACCGGACAGTCAAATAGCGAGGCATATAATAGTTTAGATATTCAAAAAGAATTCTTGCTTGCAAACAAAATGAATGATCAACAAATTAATATAATTGATTTTGATGGAGGTAATCTTCCGATGAAAAAATTTGATATTATAACTTCGTTTTTTTCATTAGATTATCATTACGATTTTGATCTATATATTAACTATCTCAAGAAAGTTTCAAAAAAAAATACAAAAATAATTTTTGATACTATAAGAGCAGATTTTTTTAAAAAGATTTTTAAAAATGTTGAAATTATAAAATCAAGATCAGATACTGTTCATAAATCTAAAAGAATTATGTGTAGTGAATTCATTGAGCATTGATAATGAAATATAAAAGGTATTTTAGAAAAACAAGTTTAAAACAAAAAGGGGTTGGTGATTTTTTTTTAAATGAAATTTTAGCTAAAAAACCTAAATTTTTTCTAGAAGTCGGTGTTTATCATGGAGTGACAGCAAGAAATGTTTGTGAATTATTGTATCAAATTCATGGAAGTGCTTTTCAATATATAGGTTTAGATTTATTTGAAGTAAATAATGAAAATAAATCTGAAATAATACCAAACACAGAATTCTCAAACCCCTTAAAAAAAATTTATTTTAAATATATAAAAAAACAAGATCCATATAGTATTTCAGCTGTTAGAGATCTTCTTAAAAAATTTAAAAATAATGTAAATCTTATTAAAGGAAATTCTAATATTATTTTAAAAAAAATAGATATGTCTAAAATAGATTATGTATTTTTAGACGGTGGTCATAATTATGAAACTGTTTTAAATGATTTAAAATGTTGTAATGAAGTTGTGAAAAATAATGGAATTATTTTATGTGATGATTATGATCTAACTTTTGCTCCAGGTGTAAAAAAAGCAATTGATGAGTTTGTGCTAGAGAATAATTTTGACTGTCAAATAATTTGTAATAATAGATTTGCAAAAATTCAAAGAAGATAAATTAATTATCTCTGATTTAGTTGTAGAACTTTTCGGTGCTTATTACCTTTGTAACTTGCCAGTGGTCTAATTAATTTATTTGCAGCATGTTGTTCCATTATATGTGCTGACCAACCAGTTATTCTTGAAATAACAAATATAGGCGTAAAAAAATCTGTGTCAAAACCCATTAAGTGATAAGTCGGCCCAGTAGGATAGTCAACATTTGGATGGATGTTTTTTCTTTCTATCATTACCTTTTCAACAATGTCATAGATCTTTTCAAATTTTTTATCTTTTTTAATTTTGGCTACTTTAGCAAAATATTTTCTCATTGTAGGAACTCTTGAATCTCCGCTTTTATAAACTCTATGGCCAAACCCCATGACAACATCTTTATTATCTAATGCATCATTTATCCATTTTAGAGCATTTTTAGGATCCTTAATTTTATTCATCATATGCATTACTTCCTCATTGGCTCCCCCATGCAACGGCCCTTTTAAACTTGCTATCGCCCCAGTAATTGCTCCATGAATATCAGACAAACTGCTGGTAATAGTTCTTGCAGTAAAAGTTGAAACGTTAAAGCTATGCTCTGCATACAATATTAATGATACATCAAAAGCTTTTACTATCTCTTTTTGAGGCACTTTTCCAAAACACATATAAAAAAAGTTCTCTGCTATATTTAAATTTTTTTTGGGTTTGATAATTTTTTTACCTTTTCTAATTCTGTAAAATGCAGCTAATGCAGTAGGAGTTTTCGCAAGGATTCTAATTGCCTTTCTCATATTTGCCTCAGGAGAAGAGTCTGTTGTTTCTTTATCCTCTAAACCCATAATACTAACAGCAGTTCTAGCCACATCCATAGGATGAGATTTTTTAGGTATTTTTTTTATAACTGAATATAAATCTTTAGATAATTCTCTATTACTTTTCTCTTCTTTTTCAAATTTTCTAAGCTGGATGGTGTTAGGTAGATCTTTATTTAAAATGAGATAAGCAACTTCCTCAAATCTACAATATTCACAAAGATCTTGAGCAGCATAACCTCTATAAGTAAGAGAGTTAATTTCAGGCATTACTTTTGAGACTTCCGTTTCGTCTACAACAATTCCTAGTAAGCCTTTTTTAATATCATCACTCATTATTCATGACCATCAGTATTGAAATTATAAATTTTCTCATCCAAACTATTATATTTCTCATAATCCACAAGATCATATAATCTTTTTCTAGATTGCATTTTATCAATAATGTTGTTTTGGTGTCCATTTGCATAAATGTCCCTCAAACCATCCTCAACATTTTTCATTGCTAACCTTTGAGTTGTAACAGGATAAATAACGATGTTGTAACCAAGCTCCTCTAGTTGCTTATAATTTAATAATTTAGTTTTTCCAAATTCAGTCATATTGGCTAATAAATAACACGATAATTCTTTTCTAACTTTTTCAAAATCTTTTTCATCATGCAGTGCCTCAGGAAAAATAATTTCTGCTCCAGCATCGACATATGCTTTACATCTCTCGATCATTTTATCAATTCCCTCCACACTTTTTGCATCAGATCTTGCAATAATCTTAAAATTTTCATCTTTTTTGGCTGAGACACATTCTTTAATTTTTTTCACCATTGCATCAGTAGATATCAATTCTTTATTATCCAGGTGTCCACATCTTTTTCTTTCGATTTGATCTTCTATATGAACTCCAGTAATTCCGAACTCCTCGAAAGTTTCTATGGTTTCTTTGCAAGATTTAAATCCTGTATCTATATCTACAATCGTAGGAAGGTTTGTAACTCTAGAGATTAAATATGACCGCGTACTTACATCTTGCAGTGTAGTTAATCCTATATCTGGAAATCCAAGATCATTTGCCATGACACCTCCCGAAACATAAACAGCGTCATAACCAATCTCTTCAATTAATTTTGCTGTTAAAGGATTATAAGCACCAGGAACTCTTAATATTTTTTTTGATTTCAATTTTTCTGTAAGATCTTTTCTTTTTTGTATTGGTTCTTTTTCAACAAAATGCATTAAAAAATTCCTTTTCTTAAATTTCTTTTAATTTTGCTTTTTTTAACAACAATATTCAATTTATCTAATTGACCTGATTTTAGTTTTCTTAAGTTTTGTACTGTCTTTAAAAATCTCTCAATTTCTTTTTTATCTAATATATCTTCAGTAAGTGTTAAAAATTTGTTGATATAGTTTTTTCTCTTAAACGGTCGTGAACCATAAGGATGAGCATCAGCAACCCCTTGTTCTTCAGTGATTTTTTTTCCATTTTTTAGAGTAATTGTGATTTTCGCACCAAAGGCTTTTTTTCTAGGATTTGGATCATGATATCTTCTGGTCCATTTTTTATCCTCATGTGTTTTAATTGATTTCCATATTTTAATCGTACTTTTCCTTTTTGCTCTAGCTTTTGTGTAAGATTTTATATGATGCCAATCACCATCCTCTAAAGCAACTGCAAAAATATACATTATTGAATGATCTAAGGTTTCTCTGCTCGCATTTGGATCCATTTTTTGAGGATCGTTAGCACCAGTACCAATTACATAATGGGTATGATGACTTGTATAAATATCTATTTTTTTTATCTGATTAAGATTTGATACTTTCTTTTTAAGTTTTTTTGCTAGATCAATTAATGCTTGAGATTGATATTCAGCAGAATATTCTTTTGTGTAAGTTTCAAGTATAGCTTTTTTAGTCTCATTCTTTTTTGGAAGTGGCACTTTGTATAATGCTTTTTTCCCATCTAAAATTCTGGCTATAACACTGTCTTCACCCTCATAAATTGGACTTGGAGCACCTTCACCACGCATAACTCTGTCGACAGCTTCTATTGCAAGTT